>JBBQAK010000216.1:0-6755 GCA_038316215.1 Gemmatimonadales bacterium
CATCAAGCGCGAAGGGCGTCCCCACGATCACGAGATCCTGGCGTGCCGCATCATCGACCGCTCGATCCGCCCGCTGTTCCCGGAAGGCTTCAAGAACGAAGTGCAGGTGTTCGTCTACGTCATCTCGGCCGACCAGGAGAATGACGCCGACGTGCTGGCGCTGCTCGCCACGTCGTTCGCGCTGAACGCGTCGAAGATCCCGTTTATGGGACCGATCGGCGGCGTGCGCGTGGGTCGCGTGCAGGGGCATTGGGTGCTCAACCCGACCTTCCAGCAGCTGGCCTTCTCCGACATGGAGCTGATCGTCGCCGGTTCGCAGGATTCGATCGTGATGGTTGAAGGCGGCGCGCTCGAGGTGTCGGAATCCGACGTCCTCGAATCGCTGCGCCTCTCGCACGACGGCATCCGCGAGCTCATCGCGATGCAGAACGAATTGCTGGCTAAGGTGCAGGTGCCGAAGATGGCGTGGACGAAGACCGTCTCGCCAGATGCGGTCATCGCCCGCGCCACGGAGCATGCCTCGGGTCGCATTCGCGAAGCGCTGAATCAGAAGGACAAGCACACGCGCATCGAAGCGATCGAGAAGGTCAAGAAGGAAGCGGCGACCGAACTGCTCGTCGAGTTCCCCGACAACGCGAAGGACATTCACAACGTCCTCGGCGATGTGGAGTACAACGAGCTGCGCGCGCAGGTGCTGACCACGAATCTGCGCGTCGACGGCCGCAAGCCCGCCGAAGTGCGCGGGATCAGCATCGACAACGGCCTGTTGCCGCGTGCCCACGGCTCTTCGCTCTTTACGCGTGGCCAGACGCAGGCGCTCGTCGCCGCGACGCTCGGCACGGCGAAGGATGCGCAGCGCCTCGATACGATCAACGAAGCGGGCGAGACCACGCGCTCGTTCATGCTGCACTACAATTTCCCGCCGTTCTCGACCGGTGAAGTGCGTCCGATGCGTGGCACAAGCCGTCGCGAAATCGGCCACGGTAACTTGGCCGAGCGTGCGCTGCAGGGCGTGCTCCCCGACTTTGCCGATTTCCCGTATACGATCCGTATCGTGTCCGAAGTGCTCGAGTCGAATGGGTCGTCATCGATGGCCTCGGTTTGTGGCGGCTCGCTCGCCCTGTTCGATGCCGGCGTGCCGATGAAAGCGGCTGTTGCCGGCGTGGCGATGGGTCTGATCAAGGAAGGCAAGAAGTACGCGATCCTTACCGACATCCTCGGCACCGAAGATCATCTCGGCGACATGGACTTCAAGGTCGCTGGCACGAAGGACGGCATCACGTCGATCCAGATGGACATCAAGATCGAAGGGCTCGACCTCAAGATCATGGAAGAGGCGCTGCTGCAGGCCAAGGAAGGTCGTCTGCACATCCTCGCCGAGATGGACAAGGCACTTGCCGCACCGCGCGGCGACCTGTCGAAGTACGCGCCGCGCATCGTGACGGTGCAGATCCCGGTCGACAAGATCGGCGAGCTCATCGGACCGAAGGGCAAGAACATCCGTGGCATTCAGGAAGAGACGGGCGCCGAGCTCACGGTCGACGACGATGGAACGGTGACGATCGCCGCCGTCGGTGCGGAGGCCATGGAGCGCGCGCGCAAGATGGTCGAAGGGATGACCGCCGAGGCGGTGGTGGGCGAGACGTACGAAGGCACGGTCAAGACCGTGACGGCGTTCGGAGCGTTCATCGAGATCATGCCCGGTACCGAAGCGCTCCTGCATGTGTCCGAGATGAAGTGGGAACGGGTGGAGAAGCCGGAAGACGTGGTCAAGAAGGGCGATCGCGTGACGGTCAAGCTCGTCGATCGCGATGAGCGTGGACGTCTCCGACTGTCCATGAAGGCGCTGCTCCCGCGCCCCGAAGGCATGCCGGAAGAGACGCCGGGCGAGCGCCCGCCGCGTCGTGAAGACAGTGGCGATCGTGGCGGCCGCAGCGGCGGACGGAGCGGTGGTGGCGGTCGCGATCGGCGCTAATACGTCGGGTGCTTCGGCGCCCACGTTGCAACGCACGGACCTGCCTAATGGACTGACCGTGCTCTCGGAATCCGTTCCGGGAGCGCGGTCGGTTGCTTTCGGCGCCTGGGTCCGCGCGGCAACGCTTCATGAACGACCCGAGCAGATGGGCGTGTCGCATCTGCTGGAGCACATGGTGTTCAAGGGGACGCGTACGCGCAGTGCGCAGCAGATCGCCCTGGCGCTCGAAACGCTTGGGGGTTCGCTCGATGCGTACACCGAACGTGAACACACGTCGTACCAAGCGCGCGTGCTCGATGAACATCTTCCTGAGGCCGCCTCGGTCATCGGTGAGTTGATCTTCGAGCCGTTGTTGCGTCAGGCCGATCTGGCCCTCGAGCGGAAGGTGATTCTCGAGGAGATCAGCATGGTCGACGACACGCCCGACGACATCATCTTCGATGTGCACAATCGTGCCGTCTGGGGTGATCATCCGCACGGCTTCCCGATCCTCGGCACACGGGCAACGGTCAAGGCGCTCTCCGTTGCTGATCTCCATGATCTGCACGAGCGCGCATATCATCCCGGTCGTCTCGTTGTCGCGGCATCAGGACGCGTGGAGCACGACCAGCTGCTCGACGCGTTGCAGAACACGGGGTGGAGCACGCGGGAACGCGGAGACATGACGCCGTTTCCGCTCGACCCCGTCGAAGCGGCAGGGCCGCACGCCGAGCATGTGTCGCGCAAGGACATTGCGCAGACGCACATCGTGCTCGGTGGACAGGGCATTGCCTTCGGCGACTCCCGTCGCTACGCGTTCGCGTTGCTCGACATGCTCATCGGTGGCGGCATGAGTTCGCGCCTCTTTCAGAAGGTGCGCGAAGAGCTGGGGCTCGCGTACAGCGTGCAGACGTTCAGCAGCTCGTATGCTGATACGGGCGCGCATGGCGTGTACCTCGCCAGTGCGCCGGAGACCGCGCAGGAAGCGCTGGATGCGGTTCGCGATGTGCTGCGTGATGTGACGGCGAATGGCCTGTCCGAGGCCGACCTCGTCGCGGGGAAGCGCCAGCTCCGCGGACAGCTGGTGTTGTCCATGGAAGGCGTGTCGTCGCGCATGTATCGGGCGGCGCTCACCGCGCTGTACGGCGAACCGTACCGCAGTATCGACGAGCTCACGGCACTCGTGGATGCCATCGACCTGGAGCAGGTGCGCGACGTGGCGCGCGAGTTCTTCGATCCCGATCGACAGATTCTGGTCAGCCTCGGCCCCAAGGCTGTTCGCTGATCCTCACCCTTACCGGAACTCCCGACTATGCGTGTCGGCGTACCTAAAGAAATCAAGACGAACGAGAATCGGGTGGCGATCGTCCCGGCCGGCGTGGAAGCGCTGACGGCGTCCGGCCATCAGGTATTCATCGAGACGGGTGCCGGAATCGGCAGTGGCTTCGAAGACGACGCGTATCGCGCCGTTGGTGCCGAGATCGTCCCCGACGCCGCGACGGCGTGGGGCAATGCGGAGCTGCTCCTGAAGGTGAAGGAACCGATCGAGAAGGAGTGGGGCTTCCTCCGTCGCGATCTGACGCTCTTCACCTACTTCCACTTCGCGGCCGACGAGAAGCTCACCAACGCGCACTTGGCCAGCGGCGCCACGTGCATCGCGTACGAAACGGTCGAGCTGCCGAACCGCGATCTGCCGCTGCTGATCCCGATGTCCGAAGTGGCGGGCCGGATGGCAGTGCAGGAGGGCGCGAAGTACCTCGAGAAGCTCTACGGAGGCCGTGGCGTACTGTTGGGCGGCGTGCCGGGTGTCGCGCCGGCGAAGGTGGTGATCCTTGGCGGTGGCATCGTGGGTGTGAACGCCGCCAAGATGGCGGCTGGGCTCGGTGCCAAGGTCGTGGTGCTGGATCTGTCGTTGGAGCGACTTCGCTACCTCTCGGACGTGATGCCGGCCAACGTTCAGCTCGTCCACTCGAACCGCCATAACATCCTTGAGCAGATCAGCACCTGCGATCTTGTGATCGGTGGTGTGCTCATTCCGGGGGCCAAGGCGCCGAAGCTGGTGCGCCGCGAGGACCTGTCCCGCATGCGTCCGGGAGCGGTCATCGTAGACGTGGCGGTCGACCAGGGTGGCTGCGTGGAGACGATCTATCCGACGACGCACGAAAACCCGACGTACACGGTGGATGGAATCATCCACTACGGGGTAGCGAACTTGCCGGGAGCGGTGCCGCGGACGTCGACGTTGGCCCTGACGAATGCCACGCTGCCGTACACGCTGCTGCTGGCCAACAAGGGCTGGAAGAAGGCGCTTCGCGAGAATAGTGCGCTCCTCAAGGGGCTCAACATGACCGACGGCAAGCTGACCTATCAGGGCGTTTCCGATGCTTTTGGTATGGAGTTCACGGAGCCAGCGACGTTCGTCGCCTGAGGCAACCCGTAGGACCAGCGGAGGCCACCGGGACGCGTGTCCGGTGGCCTTTCGTCGTTTCCATCCCGGATCACGTAACGTGTGCTAGGTCACGCTGCCGCAACAGCTTGTAACTGCTCTGACGCGCACGTACCTTACCGACCACTGCTGCAGCAGCATGCCCTTTCCCGGCGCCCCGCGCCGTCGAGCACATACCTGGATGTTCTGGCCCTTCAATAAGTCCAACTCGTTCTTCCCGGCGAATGCCATCGCCGTCGATCTCGGCACCGCCAACACCCTGATTTACGTGAAGGGCGAGGGGATCGTGCTCAACGAGCCCTCGGTCGTCGCGCTTGATCGCGAGACGAAAAAACTCAAGGGCGTCGGTCTCGAAGCCAAGCGCATGCTCGGTCGTACGCCCGACGGCATCATGGCCGTCCGGCCCATGAAGGACGGCGTGATCGCCGACTTCGATGTGACGGAGAAAATGCTGCGCTATTTCCTGACGCTCGTGATCGACAAGCACGTGTTCAAGGTGAAGCCGCGCGTGATCGTGTGCGTGCCGTCGGGCATCACGGAAGTCGAGAAGCGCGCCGTGCGTGACTCCGCGCTGGGAGCGGGTGCCAAGGAAGTCTTCATGGTAACGGAGCCGATGGCTGCGGCGATTGGTGTCGGTCTTCCCGTGGAATCACCCACCGGCAACATGGTGATCGACATCGGCGGTGGTACGACGGAGATCGCGGTGATCGCGCTGTCGGGTATTGTGAGTGACACCTCGATTCGTACCGGTGGCGATGAGCTCGACATCAGCATCGTGCAGTTCATGCGCAAGAACTACAACCTGCTGATCGGTGAGCCGACGGCCGAGCAGATCAAGATTCAGATTGGTTCGGCGTATCCCGTGGGTGATGAACGCGAGATGGAAGTGAAGGGTCGCGATCTCGTGTCGGGTATTCCGAAGACCGTGCGTGTGCACTCCAGCGAAATTCGCGAAGCGATTCAGGAACCGATTCAGCAGATCGTCGACGCCGTGCGTCGCGCGCTGGAAATCACGCCGCCTGAACTCGCGTCCGACATCGTGGATCGCGGCATCGTGATGACCGGTGGTGGTGCACTGATCCGCGGACTCGACGTGTTGCTGAGTCAGGAAACCGGCTTGCCGATTCACGTCGACGAAGATCCGCTCACGTGTGTCGTGCGTGGTACCGGCAAGATCCTCGATGACGAGGAGAAGTACTGGTCCGTCCTCACGACCTGATCGAGCGGTGGCCCGAAGCGTCCGATCGGATGGGCGACTCGACACCGGCCTGGCACTGGTGTGTGTCCTGTTGGCTGTCTTTGCCCTGATCCTTCCGCGGCGCACGCGCGAAGGTTTCGCCGCCACGTTGCGCACAACGGTGCTGTCGCCGTTCGTGACGCTCGAAGGGCGTGCCGCATCTGTGCGCGCGGCGATCATCGCGCGCAACGATGTCCTGATCACGCGCGGGCAGGTCGCCACGCAGGCATTGCAGGTGAAGGCCGTGGCCGACGAGAACACCACGTTGCGCAAGTTGCTCGGCCTTTCGGCGCGACTGCAGGATGGATTTGTGCCGGCCGAGTTGCTGCCACCTCGAGGCGGCGGTGACGAATTCACCATCGCGTTGGCGACCGGTTCCGATGCCGGCGTGCAGCCGTTCCTCCCGGTCGTCACGGCCGATGGTCTCGTCGGCATGGTGCAGAGCGTAGACCGCGCCACGAGCTTCGCCATCACGTGGGCGCACCCCGACTTTCGGGTGAGTGCGATGAGTGAAGATGAAGGCGCCTTCGGTATAGTGCAGCCGCATCTTGGAGCGGGCGCAGAGCGCTGGCTTCTCGAGATGCGTGGCGTGCCATTCCGCGCGAAGCTTGCACCTGGCACACTGATCGTGAGTTCGGGACTGGGGGCGACGTATCCGCGTGGCATTCCCGTTGGGACCGTGCTTGGCGAACTCTCCACGCCCGAGAAGTGGGCGCGCACGTACCTGGTCAAACCGTCTGTGCTGCCCGAAGCCATCGGTCCGGTGCTCGTGCTGTTATCGTCGCGCACGCAGCGCGGTGTGAATGGCGTGTGGACCACGGTGAACGCCGCCGACAGCGCGGCTCGCGCCGTGGCGGCGTCCGGTGATTCGCTGGCGCGCGTCGCGGCGCTCAGCGAACTCGCGGCGCGACGTGCGGCGCTCGATGCGGCGGCCGACACGTTAGCCGATTCGACGCTGGCCTTGGTTGCCGGTGGGCGCGGCACGGAGGCTGATAGTGTGCGGACGGACAGTGCGCGTACCCGCGCCCGTGCCGACAGCGGTGCTCGTCCGCGTGTGCGTCCTGACACCAGTAAGCCGCGCCTGACCGTGCCGCCCACCGTGCCGCCCACCGTGCCGC
>JBBQAK010000422.1:0-3448 GCA_038316215.1 Gemmatimonadales bacterium
TTGCCCGTGTCGGTTCCGGCCGCCGATACGCTTCCGTTACACCGTCGTGGCGGTCCGGTCACGACAAGGGGACAGGTTGGTCATCGTGCAGTGTCGGAACCGGAACATCCGCTCATGAAACCGCTCATCATCGGGATCGCAGGCGGCACCGGCTCAGGGAAGTCCACCGTCGCGCGCAAGGTCGCCGAAGCACTGCCCGACGCTTCGGTCGCCTTTCTCGAGATGGATGCGTACTACCGCGACTTCCGACACCTCACGTTGTCGCAGTTGCATCTCGTGAACTGGGATCATCCCGATGCCTTCGACGTGGAGTTGCTCACCGTGCATCTCGACGCGCTCGCGCGCGGCGAGGCGGTGGACATGCCCGTCTACGAATTCGCGACCCATGCCCGGAGTGCGCGCACGCGACGCATCGCGCCGGCAGACGTTGTCGTCATCGACGGCATTCTGCTGCTGGCCGATGCAAATGTGCGCGCGTTGTGCGACGTGAAAGTCTTTGTCGACGCCGATCCCGACATCCGGCTCATTCGACGCATTCGCCGGGACACGGCGGTGCGTGGCCGGACGCTCGAATCCGTGCTCGACCAGTACCTGAACACCGTGCAACCGATGCATCTGCAGTTCGTCGAACCCAGCAAACGCTACGCTGACGTGATCGTCCCGAGAGGCGGCAGCAACTTAGTCGCCATCGAGATGATCGTCGCCAAGATCCAGCGTCGGCTCACCTCGCGCACGGCTGCGCGAACCCCATTGTCCGTGCCCGTAGCGGCCGAATCGGCCTGAGTCAGATCCTGCATGCAAGCTGCGCCGTCTACTGAACGCATTCTCGTGGTCGATGATGAGCCGGAAATCGTTGCGCTCGTCTCGTATCATCTGCTCAAAGTCGGGTACCCCGTGGCCACCGCCGCCACAGGCCAGGAGGCGCTCGATCATGCGCGACGCGAACGGCCGTCGTTGATTGTGCTCGACCTTATGCTCCCGGGGATCTCGGGCTTCGACGTGCTCGAACAGCTGCGCGCTGATGAATCCACCCGAGATATCGCGGTGCTCATGCTCACCGCGCGCCGCGAAGAGCCCGATCGCATTCGCGGCCTCTCGCTGGGCGCAGACGACTATCTCACGAAACCGTTCAGCCCCGCTGAACTGGTGTTGCGGGTGGCCGCCATCCTTCGACGCACCGGCAACGCCGTGCCGGTGAATGCCGACACGCTGGTGATTGGTCCGCTGCACATCGACCGCGCTGCCATGGCGGTCAAGGTGGAAGGCCAGGAGGTGGAGCTCACGCCGACCGAGTTCAAACTGCTGCTCACGCTCGTGGAACGACGGGGACGCGTGCAAGGACGCGGCTTGCTGCTGGAAACGGTGTGGGACGCCGCCCCCGACATCCAGACGCGCACGGTCGACATGCACGTGCAGCGGCTGCGCACCAAACTCGGCGCCGCCGGCGACATGATCGAGACGGTGCGTGGATTCGGCTATCGCTTCCGCGCGGCGATGCCGCGCGGCGGGTGATCGCACGTGTCCCGTGCCGCCGCATAGCGTCGTCATGAGCATGTCATGAGCGCGTCATGAGGCTTGCTCAGCGCATCGTGGTGAACAGCTTCGTGGTCGCGACGCTGCTAGTCGGCATCGTGCTCTTCGCCGTCGAGCGACGCGTCACGGAGCGCGTGCGCGCCGAAGAGCCCACCGCGGCCGTCTCGGCCGATGACTTTCTGGCGAAGGTGCGACGTGACATCGTGATTGCCGGACTCGCCGCCTTGCTGGTGGGCGTGGCGCTCGCGCAGGTCCTCGCTGCACCAGTCGCGCGACCGATCGAGGAGCTCCGGGACGTTGCGCGCGGCCTCGCGGCCGGCGACCTGACACAGCGCCCGTCTCGCGCCATCGCCGGTGGTGAAGTGGGCGATCTGGCGGAAGCCCTGCGCCGACTGGCCGAGCAGCTCGAGGCGCGCCTGCAGGCGCTCCATGGCGAAGAAGCGCTGCTCGTAGCCCTCACCGAATCGCTCAACGAAGGGGTCATCGCCGTCGATGCGCGACAACGTGTGGTGCGGATCAACGAGACCGCGCGGCAACTGCTGCGGCTGCGTGAACCGGTGCCCTTCCCCGCCGATTTCCTGCCGCGCGACCGCACACTTCGCGAAGCGCTGGCCGCCGTGCTTTCCGGCACGGAGGCGGTGCCTGACGAGGTCCGGGTCGACGATCGAACGATGTCACTGACGGCCCGGCCGTTGCCTGGCGGCGGTGCGGTCCTGGCGCTCTACGATCTCACGCCGATCCGCCGGCTCGAAGCCGTTCGCCGCGACTTCGTCGCCAACGTGTCGCACGAATTGCGCACGCCCCTCACCGTGATCGGCGGTTTCGTCGAAACGTTGCAGGATGAGGACTTGCCCCCCGAACTGCGCCGCCAGTTCCTCGCCATGGCCGAGGGGAACGTGCGCCGTATGCAACGCATCGTGGACGACCTGCTCGACCTGTCACGCATCGAATCCGGCGGTTGGGTGCCGAATCCGGTGGACGTCGATGTCGCGGCCGTGGCCTCGGAAGTGTTGGCGCCAATGCAATCGGCCGCGGCGGCCAAGGGCGTCGTGCTGCGTACCGAGATCGGCGACGACGCCAATCATCTCAACATCGACCCGACCGCGGCGCGGCAGATTCTCAGCAATCTGGCCGAGAATGCACTTCGCCATACCACGACCGGTGCCGTCGTGCTGTTCTCGCAGCAGGAAGCCCGCGGCGTGCGCATTGGCGTGCGTGACACGGGCTCGGGCATCGGGGCCGAGCACCTGCCCCGCATTTTCGAGCGGTTCTACCGCGCCGATCCTGGTCGCTCGCGCGAGGCCGGCGGCACGGGACTCGGCCTGGCCATCGTGCGCCATCTCACTGAATCGCACGGGGGGAAGGTCAAGGCCGAGTCGCAGCCTGGTGTGGGGACCACCATTTCGGCCTGGATCCCACGCGCCGGCGCGGCGGCGGACTACTCCGACGACTGATCGGTGAGCGGACCCGTCGGCGCCGCGTCGAGCGACAGTTGGGGCGCGGCCGGTGCGGAGGAAACGTGATCCCGGATGGGCGGGGCCGCCGATTCTTGGCGACGCGCCCGACGTCCGGCGAAGGCCTCAGCGATGAGTCGGGGCAACATGACCCCCGCCGGCCCTTCGATCGGCAGGATGCTCGGGCCGCGGCGCTGTCCATCCATGCTCGGATTCACCACGATGACCGTGGCCCCATGGGTGGCCGAGATCCAAGGCAGTGAGGCCGCTGGCTCGACCATGTTGGAGGTACCGACCGACAGGAACACATCGCAAGCCACGGCGGCGTTACGGGCCGCCTCGAACTCGGACATCGGCATCTGTTCGCCAAACCAGACCACGTCGGGGCGCATCAGCCCACCACACGTCTGGCAGAGCGGCGGTTCGGTGGACTGTGCCTCGGTGGGTACCATCGTGCCGAG
>JBBQAK010000319.1:0-4722 GCA_038316215.1 Gemmatimonadales bacterium
CAGCCGCCGTGGGAGACGATCGCCTGCAAAAAATGTCGACCGGGCGTGTGAACGCGGAGACGTTCACGCACGGGTCGTCCGCCGATCGGCGGGCCTGGTTTCGAAAGGGGTTTGACGCGGGCGATCCACGAGCCTGCGACACGTTCGGCCAGGCGCGCTGAGTGGCGGGGGCGCACGACGGCTACGCGCCGCGCGTCGGGGTGCTGGAAGAACAAAGCTGGCCCGTGATGCGTGACGGGGTGTGGCCGGTGGAGCTGCTCCCGTTCGGCGCGATGGAGCCGCATAACACGCATTTGCCGTATGGTACCGACACGATCTTAGGTCGAGAGGTCGCAGCCCGCGTCGCGGCCGTGTGTGCGAACCACGGCGTACACGTGGTGGCGCTCCCGGCGGTGCCGTTTGGCGTGAACACCACGCAACTCGACTTGCCGTTCACGATCAACATGATGCCGAGCACGCAGCTGGCCGTGTTGCGTGATGTGGTACGTAGTCTCGAGCCGCACGGCGTGCGGGCGCTCGTGCTGTTGAATGCGCATGGCGGCAACGAACTGCGGGCGTTGGTGCGCGAGCTGCAGCCAAGTACACCGATCATACTTTCGATCGTGAACTGGTGGCAGGCTGGCGATCACGGCGTGTTCGACAACGCTGGTGATCACGCGGGCGAGCTCGAAACGGCGGCCATTCTGCATGTAGCACCGCACCTGGTGGTGCCGGATCGCGAGACGTGGGGCGATGGACACGCCAAGCCCAGCGTGTTCGACGGCGTGCGCAGCGGATGGGCGTGGATGCCGCGCCGTTGGACGCAAGTGACGGCGGATACCGGCGTGGGTGATCCGCGTGCCGCCACAGCAGAGAAGGGTGCAGTGTTCGTGGCCCAAGCTGTGGAGCGGATCGCCGCGTTCTGCGTGCAGTTGGCGGGCGCGGATTCGGATGCGATGTGGGCAGACCGCTAGGGCGCCGCCGACGCGACACTACTGCTGCAGCGTAACCGTCTGCGCCTTCATGTCGCCATCACCGAAGTACAGCGAGTGCCGCTTCTCGCCTGGCATGGAGAGCAGCACCACAATGTTGGCCTGATTGGGAAAGAGCTCGGCCAGCAGCGTGTTGCGAATTGACAGCGTTGTCGGCGTGCGCACCGCATCGAACTGCAACAGGTACCAGTGCACGGTACCGCCCACCGGATCCTTGTCCACGCCCTGCTGCACGAGCGACGCCGTAAGTGCGCGACCATCGGCCGACACGCTGACCTTGGCATTGAAGTACGCCGTGAACAGCGAGTCGGCCTTGGGGTCGCGATCCAGCACGAAGGCAGGGCGACGCGCATAGGCGCGTAGCCCCTTCTCGAGGTCGTCGCTGAAGAGTCGGACCTTCCACATCACGGTGCCATGCTCGACCACGGCACGGGTGTGCGTGCTGTGCACCTCGTGCATCACACGAACACCCGCGTCGCGGCCACCGAACAACAGTGCCGCCAAGGCCAACGTCGCCAACTTCATGACATGACCCTCGCGTTCAGAAGATGGGGCGCGCTTTGGTGAAGGTGTTGTTGGTGCGATCCACGTCGGCGTACCCTTGGTCAGGATCGGCCGTGACCTTGGCGATCGCCTTGTCGGAGAAGAAGCCGTACTCGTGCGATTTCTCGTTGCCGCGCCACACTTCCGCCGGCATTTTCACGCGCTCTTTCGTGCCGTCGGTAAACTCGATCTCGAGCTCCAACGGCAACACGAGACCGCCCTTGTTCTCGGCCGTGATGCGGTGATAGAACTTGCCGCGCTTGGTCGTGCCGGCGAAAGTTTGGGCGTCCTGCGACTCCACCTTCGTGATCGCTTGGTCGTTGCTGTACGTGCTGTAGAACCAGCCGCGCCAAAAGTAGTCGAGGCGCTCACCCGCGCCGCTGGCCAGCGTGCGGAAAAAGTCGGCCGGCTGCGGGTGCTTGAACATCCATTTCTTGGCGTATTCCTGGAACGCGAGATCGAAGCGCTCGGGGCCGAGCACCTTTTCGCGCAGCATGACGAGGCCGGCGGCGGGCTTGCTGTATCCGTTGTTGCCGAACTGCCGATGTACGAAGTCCGACTCGGTCATGAGGGGCACCTGATCGGCGTCCTTCATGTAATTCACGATATTCGGCGCTGGGCCGCGCATGCGCGCCGCCGGCCAGTTCTTGTCGTAGTCGAGCGAGCCGTAGTACTCGAGGAACGAGTTGACTCCCTCGTCCATCCAGGTCCACTTCCGCTCGTCGGTGGCCACGATCATGGGGAACCAGTTGTGTCCCACTTCGTGAATAGTCACCGCGGCCAGCGCATACTCCTGATTTTTGGTATACGTGCCGTCGGCACCGGGACGACCGCCACAGAACGCGATCATGGGATACTCCATGCCGCCCACCTGACCGTTCACATTCGACGCCTGTGGATACGGGTACTCGAACGCCATACGACCATAGCTGCGCATCGTCTGCGCGATCGCCTTCGTCGAAATGTCACTCCAGAGCGGCATGGCATCGCGCGGGTACACCGAGTGTAGTTCGATGGTGCGGCCGCCTGTGGAATAACGGAATCCGGCGGCGTCCCATACGAACGTTTTGCTTGACGCCCAGGCGAAGTCACGCACGTTTTCCGCCGTGAAGCGCCAGGTGAGTGGCCCCGTACCGGCCGGACGTGCGCCCGCGGTGGCCACTTCGTTGGGACGCACGATGAACACCGACGTGTCGCCGGCCATGGCGGTGGCCAACCGGGTGCGCTGCGTGGGGGTGAGTACCTGCAACGGATTTCTCAGCGTGCCCGTGGAGCGCACGATATGATCGTGCGGCACCGTGATGCTGACGTCGTAGTTGCCGAAGTTGAGATAGAACTCACCCTGACCGAGAAACGGGTCGTTCTGCCAGCCCGTCACGTCGTCGTACACGGCCGCACGCGGAAACCATTGCGCCACTTCATAAATCCAGCCGTCCTTCACCTGCTCGCGTACACCACGGCTGTTGTTACCCCCTTCGGGCACCACGAACGACCAGTCGATGTCCACGACGGCCTTCCCGCCGGTGGGGATCGGCGTGTCGAGGTTCACGCGCATCTGCGTGCCGTTGATGATGTAGCGGGCCGGCTTCGCCGTTTGGCCGTTGACCGACACCAGCGCCACGCGCGTGATGTCGTAGCCGCCGGTCTCGTCTTCCTCGGGCAGCAGAAATTGGCGGGCCTGCGGTGACAGCGTGGCCGGGAGCGCCGATTTGGTCATGTTCGCGCGGCTCGTCTTCGCTTCGATGTTCTGGTCGAGCTGAAACCAGAGGTACCCGAGCGGCTGCGGCGAATTGTTGTGATAGGTGATGCGCTCCGAGCCATTCACCGAATGTGTCGCGGTGTCGAGCGTGGTGCGGATCACATAGTCCACGCGCTGCTGCCAGTAGCGCGTTCCGGGTGACCCCGACGCGTCACGGAAGTCGTTCGGCGACGGCCACTCGTCGAGCGCACGGAAGGAGGACTTGTTGACTTTGCTATTCGGCTCGGCGTTCAGCCACTGCTGCGCCGGCAAGGCCGTAGGTAGGGCGGCAGGCAGAAACAGAAGCGCGGCCGCGAAAGAGCGGAAAGACATTCGCATGCGACGGATGATGAAGGGGGTGGTCACGACCAGGCGGCGAGGCGCTGGGCCAACAGGATGAGCGCGAGACCACCGGTCACGCCCACCAATCCTTGTACCCACCGGCGACGCGGAAAGATCATCGGCACGAGCGCGGCCCCGACCGCGAGTACCACGGAGAGAATCACGAGCTGACCGATTTCGAGCCCGACGTTGAACGCCAGCAAAGGCCACGCGATGTTCTCTTCGTTGCCGAGTAGCGCGCGAAGGTAGGTGGAGAAGCCAAGGCCATGAATGAGTCCAAACAGCAGGGCCGCGCCGTAGCGCCGCCCGGTGACCGGATTCTCCGGTCGCTGCGGCGTGGCCGACGTGTACGCGTCGAGCGCGGTGA
The DNA here is from genome assembly GCA_038316215.1 of Gemmatimonadales bacterium. Lineage (GTDB taxonomy): Bacteria > Gemmatimonadota > Gemmatimonadetes > Gemmatimonadales > Gemmatimonadaceae > Gemmatimonas. The sequence continues at coordinate 3,962 of JBBQAK010000319.1, forward strand.
AGAGAATCGTGGCCGGGATCAAGGTTTCGACCAGCTGCGACGGTACCGACACCAGACGCAGCGTCGCGAGGGCCAACGTCAGGCTGTGGCCGATGGTGAACGCGGTGACCAGCATGCCGAGCCGTCGCCAATCCCGGATACCAAACGGAATGGCGAGCGCCGCCACGAACAGAATGTGATCGTACCCGGCCAGATCAGCGATATGCCGAAAGCCGAGTTCGAAGTAGATGCGAAACTCGTCAAACATCGGGTGTACGGACGCGATCAGTTACGCGGACGCGATCAATAGTCCACCGGTCGCAGATACGATTCACCGATGCCGGACTGACTGACCAACGCCGTCGCCGGTGGGCGGCGCTTCCAGTGCGTGCCGTTGAGACGACGTGAGACGAGCGTGAGTTCGTCGGCGTGGAACCCGCGCGAGCGTAGCGCTTCGTGCGAGAAGCCGTGCAGCGTGCCGTTGAGGATTTCGTCCGCACGTGCATAGCTGATGCCGAGATCGCCTTCGTCGGTCTGTCCGGCGATGAGATCAGCCGTGGCCGGCTTCGTGATGATGATCTCGGGGACGCCTAAGTGGCGGGCGAGCGCCCACACCTGCGTCTTGTAGAGATCACCGATCGGATTGATCGGTGGAGAATCATCGGCGTGCCACGTGAAGTAGCCGAAGAGTCGTTCGGTCTTGTTGCCGGTGCCAAGCGGCAGTGCGCGATAGCGGGCGGAGAGATCGAAGAGCGCGATCATGCGCGTGCGCGCCATGATGT
>JBBQAK010000202.1:0-7177 GCA_038316215.1 Gemmatimonadales bacterium
TCGACGATCCGATCGTACTCACTGAGATCGACAAAGTCGGCGGCGCCGGGCAGCTGCAGTATCTCCGCACGCCACTCACGCTGCGGCTCTGGGATGTGGCCTATCTCATGAGCACGTTGAGCGACAACACCGCCACGAATCTGGTGCTCGATCGCATAAAAATCCGGCGCGTGTGGCAGAAGATGGAGTCGCTCGGTCTCGCGCACACCAAGGTACACAGTGGATCGATGACACGCATTGCCACCGTCGCCCCCGATAGCTCAGCCAAGTACGGATTGGGCGTCACGACACCGAACGAGATGGCGCAGTTGTTCGTGTTGTTGGCGCAAGGCAAAGCCGTGAACCCGGTGGCCGACTCGACCATGCTGGGCATCCTCGCGAACAACCAAGACGACTCGAAGCTCGCGCGCTTCACCTACGGCACGCGCCTCGCTCATAAAAGCGGTGATGTCGACGCGTCACGCACCGACTGCGGGGTATTTTCGCTGCCGGCGCGGGTGGTGGCCTGCGTGCTCACGAAAGAGAACACCGACACGCGCTACTGGATGGACGCCGAGGGGAACGCGGTGATCGGTCGGATCGGGGAAGCGATCGTAAACGCCTGGAAGTAGCGGTTCTGGGACGAACAGCACAACGCTGGCTCGCGTCATGCTGCCTGCGTGAGCGCCATCGTCAATGCGACGATGGTCGAACAAGGCACTCCACGGAGAGGGGTTCATGAATCGTTTCCACATGCGCGGCTTGGGCGCTGGCATCGCACTCGGGCTTGCTTCACTCTCCACGGCGGCGGCGGCGCAGACGTGGAGCGCAACGATGAATGGCGCGAACGAGGCGCCACCGAACGCGTCGGCCGGCACCGGCTTCGCGTTGCTGACGTTGGCGGGAAACACGCTTACGATCACCGGCTCATTCTCGGGATTGACCGGGACTACTTCCGCCGCGCATCTGCATTGCTGCACGGCATCGGCGCTGACCGGGACGGTGGGTGTTGCCACCATCACTCCCGCGTTTACCGGATTTCCACTGACCGTGACAGGAGGAAGCTTCATCCTCCCGCTCGACCTGACGTCGCCGTCGTCGTACAACGCCGCCTTCGTAACGAATAACGGTGGCACCACCGCAGGGGCACAAGCACGGCTCATTCAGGGCTTCAATGACGGCACCGTGTATTTCAACATCCACACGACCTCGTTTGCAGGTGGCGAGATCCGCGGCTTCGTGACCACCGTACCTGAGCCATCCACGGTGATCCTGCTGGCCGGTGGATTAGCCGCTGTTGGCGTCATGGCACGGCGGCGGCGCGGAGTGCTTTCCGCACCACGAGCTTAAGGCCCGACCACACCTCGTCGACGGCACACACTTTGACGTCCACGAAACCCAAAGGGAGCGCCACGGTACGCACCGTATCCTCAGTGATATCGGTCGCGACCATGGCGCTTTTTTTGGGCCACGACACCCAGATCGGCACGGTATCCGGCAGCACGGCCCGCCACGCCGTGAGTCGCGACACCAACTCGGCACGCTCCGTGGTGAACAGATGTACCACATGTACCGTCGGTGATAGACGTCGCACAAAGCGCACCGATGGCGGCATTGGCTCGAGCAACGCTCGGTAGTGGGGCGGCTCGTGTACTACGTGCACGGCAGAGCCCTCCACGATACCCAGCTTTTTCGCCAGCGGTGTTCCGGAATAGCCAGCCACACGGCCTCCAAGTTGATTTCTCATAACTTGTAGCCCGTCGCAATTTCCGCGAGCGTGTGGACATGTCCGCCCCAGATGCCGCCGTCATCCTTCAGGCACCGGCCAGGGTCGTCAACGGCTCGAGGCGATGCTGCAATGCTGCAATGCTGCAATGCTACGATGCTGCAGGGGGAACGCCTCGCTCGTGCTGCCGGTTTGCCGTGAGGGCGATGCTACTCAAGCAGCAGCAGCGTCTGCCCGCCGTCGTGCACGATGCGCATGACCTGATCTCGACCATCGGCATTCGCGACGGTATGCACCGACTCGCAGCCAAGTATGCGGTGACTGAGGTGCTCACCCTGCAGACTCGACGCGCCGAACATCAGCGTAACACTGCGATCGTGCTTGTCGTAAGTCGCACCGACCAGCGGCATACCATGCCCCAGCGACTGCGCCCCAAAATCATCGCGATCCATCTCGACGCTGCAGGTTCGTCCGGCGTTGCGCGTGGTGAACGCATTCAGCTCCGCATCGAGTACGTCGATGGCATAGCCGCGGGTCTGCTGCGCCGTGGTCGTACTGGCACGCGCTGCCGCGATGGTTCGCGCGCGTCCGGGGACGCACAAGACCGAGCACGGCGCCGAACGCACCAACTCCGTCGTCACGCTGCCCAGCACCATGCGCCGCAAGAAGCCATAGCCGTGCGTGGCCGTCACCACGAGATCGGCCTTGATCGCGTCGAGGTACTCGAGAAGCCGGTCTGATGGATTTCCCTGCAACGACACGGTCTCCAAGGTGAAACCGCGCGGCGCGAGGTGCTCCTTGAGCAGGGCGAACCCTTTCTCCGCTTCTTTGGCGTACCCGTCCGCGTACGCCTGAAGTGTCGCATCAGCGTCGCTGATAGATGGACCAACGTGAACGAGCCGCACGGTGGCACTCGGCGCGATCATACTGACCGCTACTTGTGCAGCATACAAACTGAACGCACTGAAGTCGGTGGCGATGACCACATTGGTGGGCAATGCATCCACACCGGGCTCGACGATCAGGACCGGAGTATCGCCAAGCTGGAGCAGTCGGAGCACCGACTCCCCGCCAAATACACGGCCGAGTGCGGTGTGGCGACCGCGACCCACGATGATCACGCGAGCGTTGATGTTACGCGCATCTTCAGTGATCTCGTGTAGCGGCTCGCCCACGCGTACACGCACCGGCCACGGCGTCGCGGATGGAACGGTGCGCGCCATCTGCCGCTCGATCATCGCCTGGCGGCCTTCCACGAGATACGGTTCAGCCACCATCGGATACGGGACCGTATCGAACGCGTACATCGGCATCGTATTCGGTCGCAGAGCGCTCACGACCTGCACCGGTGCGTTCACCGACGCAGCGAGCAGGCGCGCCATCGGAAACGCGGCATCGGAAGCTGGCGAGGTGTCGGTAGCGACGAGAATCGGACCCGATGGGGTCACCGTCGCTTCAAAGGTGTTCAGAAGATCCGTTGCACGGCGAATATTCGGCGTTTGGGTCGGCATTATCGACTCCGGAAGGGAGAACGTTGAAGAGAAGAGCAGCGTGACTCGGCGTGGTGCGTACGATCAGAGGTGCACACCGTGGGTCAACGCCAGCGGTTCGACGATGATGTGATTCTCCACGCGGCGCACGCCATCGAGAAAGCGCACGGCGCATTCTGCGGCAGCGCGCTCAAAGTAGAATGACATGCGCCCATCGAGCACCACCGTGCCGTCGTGCACACTCGCCACAACGCGACCCTTTGGCACATTGGCCGCATCGCGCAGCGCACGCGCGCAGGCCGCGAGCAAATCGGTGTCCTCGCGCGGCGCCCATCGCCGACCGGCGACGTCATGTATGTCCGCCTCGACGCCGTTGTCAAATACCGTGTGCATCACTGACGGTGGTGGTGACAGTGGTGGTGACAGTGGCGGAAAGGGGTGCGCGCCGAATTGGTGAGGCATTGAGGTGGACATCGTGCACTCCGTCAGGACTTCCGGGGGAATGAAACGGCGGACGCCGAACTTCGGGTTGCGTCTTCGGCACGTCTGTCAGTCGTTTCGCCGACAGGTTGTCGGGCAAAGGACGCACAGCGCGCCGACTTCTACTGTGGCTCTCGAAGCAGCAGATCGTGATCGAGGGCAATACGGACATAGTCGCTGCGATGATGGACGCCGAGCTTCTCGTGAATGCGATGGCGATACGTATCGACAGTTTTCACGGTGATGCCCAGCTGATCGGCAACTTCCGGTCCACTGAAGCCGCGTGCGATGCGCTCGAGCACGGTTCGCTCACGCGCACTTAGTACGTCGAGTTGCGTTCGTTCAGGTGCTGCGGTCGGTGGCAGCGGCGTGCACAGCCCGGCGGCGAGCGCTTTCGCCGTCGTCGGCAGCACGTAGCTCATGCCGTCAGCAACCATCTCGATGGCGTCAATGAGTTCGGTGACCGAGGCACTCCACGGCAGATAGCCGAAGGCGCCGGCGCGAAAGGCTTCCAACACGTCCTCTGGACGCTGGTCGCCGTTCAGCACGATGACGTGCGACCCGATCGGAAGCGCGGCGAGCGCCGTGATCTGTCGAATGACGGTCGCGGAATCCGGCCCGGCCGACAACACCACCACCTGCGCTGCACGATGCGTCGCAAAGTTGATGCATTGGTCGAGATCACACGAATCACCGACCAGATGGATGCGTGGATCGCGAGCAAGCAGCGAGGTCAGCGCTTGTCGCATGAGCTGATTCTGATCGAGCACGGCTGTACGAATCGGTTCGCCGGTAAACCGAGCTCCACGCCGCCGCGTAGAATCACTCAGCAGTACTGCCGCGAGTGCGTCGGGTGACTCCACCGAATCGACGGCTGCCGTCCGTAGTCGCGGCGAGACGTTCCGTGTTCTCGTTTGCATATCCACCCCCCTTATTTGCAATTCTGCGGCCACTGGCCCCGCGGTGTTATCGGGGTATCCCCATTTTTGCTGTCAGGAAAAACCTCTCACTCGCGATGTGCTGGGCCCGCAAGACATAAGTTTCCGGTCGTGACGACCCCATCTGGTACTCTGCTCCGACAGCTGTTCCCTTCGTGGGAGTTCTTCGACGTGGCGAGACTGCCGCCCGCACTCCAGCGTCGGTGGCTCTCGTCGCAGGGCGCGCCGGGTGACTGGATCGGAGTCGTGCAGCCGTCGCCACGGCGCTGGTGGCATCTGCTGTTCAATCCCGCTGGTACGCAAACGCTGGCCGCCCAAACGCTCGTCGAACGGTGGTACCTCGAACTCGTTGAGCTGGGAGAAGCCGCGCCGGCGTGCCGCGAGTCGCTCACGTTGGTGACGGCGTTAGCCGAAAGCGCACTGGTCCAAGCGGACGCGGCCGAGGGCGACGGATGGCAGCTCCGACTGGTCGTGATCGATGAGGCAGACGGCACCACGGATGTCGTGTATGAGAGCGACCGCATCGTCTGGGACGTTGCGCCGGCATCGCGGTGAGCGAACTCGAGACTCTCCTTACCGCAACGATTGCGTGGATGTGCCGCATGGCGGCGTTGGCGGCAGCGGTCAATGCGCTCGAGCTCTTGGACATCCGGCACGCGCTGTCCGACCGCGGCATCTGGCGGGCTCCGCTGCTCACCTCGTCGTGGGGCGCCTGGCACGTCTTTCTCGGAGCACGCGCGTTTCCCGTCGTGCTCGTGACGCAGCTTACGCTCGCCGTCATCATGGCCACCACCCCCGGCACGGCGCTCGGTTGCGTCGCGGCGGCCGCCGTAGCGTTCACCTCGTGGCTCTCGGCGCTGCGCTTTCGCGGTAACGTGAACGGCGGCAGCGATGCCATGCTCTTCACCGTGCTCGGCGGGCTCGCGGTCGCACAGCTACCCAACGTGGCGAGCGTCGTACACGAGGCCGGCGTGCTCTATGTGGCCGCGCAACTCACGCTGTCGTATGTGCGCGCGGGAATCGCGAAGGCGAGAGAGCGCAGCTGGTGGACCGGGCACGCCCTGTCGGCGTTTCTCGCGCTCCCGGCCTACGGCGTACCAACGTGGGTGCCGCGGCGCGTTCCGAAGGACCGCATCCTTTTGCGCTTCGTGTCGGCCGGCGTGATCGGCTTCGAATGTCTGGCGCCTTTCGCGTGGCTCGATCCCACCGTCTGCATCGCGGTGATGGCAGTGGCCGTCACGTTCCACACCGCGACGGCCGCACTCTTCGGACTCAACCGATTCTTACTCGCGTGGAGCGCGGCCCTGCCGTCGCTCTGGTACGCGGCGCACCGCGTTACGTGAGCCACTCCTTCCACAGCTTTTCGTCCACACCCACGCTCAGCTTGTTCTGCAGGCGCACGAGCGGCTGCTTCAGAATGAACGGCTCGTCGGCAAGAATGCTCAGCCAGCGCTCCTCGCCGTACAGCGCCTGTCGCAAGCCGAGATCAAGGAAGCGCTTCGACTCACGATCGATGACGGCGTCCACGCCGAACTTCTGCGTGAACCGCTTGAGTTCACCGATCGACGCCGGTCGCTCGGCCAAGTCGCAGAAGTGCACCTTGATGCGACGCTCCTGAAAAAAGCGCTGCGCCTTGCGTGTGTCGGCGCTCTTTTTCGTGCCGAAGATCTGCACCACGTCCGCGGTTGCCATCGTGTGATTTCCGAGGGGAAGCTGTCTGGGGGTGAACGCGTGTGCGACGGGCGGACGTGGTGCGTGCGGACGTGCCGGAGCGCCGCTCCCGCTCGACGCACGCACGTTCGCACCCATCAGCGTCCGATGAGAGATCACACCGGAGCGACCGTGCCCGATTCCGCAATCGCTCTCTTCTCGTCGTCGAACGCCCCTTCGCTCCGCGAGATCACGAGCGTGGCGACGCCGTTGCCGATCAGATTCGTAATCGCCCGCGCTTCCGACATGAAACGATCCACGCCGAGCAGCAGGGCCACCCCTTCCACCGGTACGGTGCGCGTGGCGGCCAACGTACTCGCCAGCACGATGAACCCCGAGCCCGTGACGCCGGCGGCGCCTTTGCTCGTGAGCATGAGGATGCCGAGCAGCGTGAGCTGTTGCGAGATACTGAGATCCACCTTGTACACCTGCGCGATGAAGATCGTCGCCATCGACAAATAAATGCTCGTGCCGTCGAGATTGAACGAATAGCCGGTGGGAATCACCAGCCCAACCACGGGCTTCGCACAGCCGTACTGTTCGAGCTTCTTCAGCATCAGTGGAAGCGCGGCTTCGGAGCTCGAGGTCCCGAGCACCAGGAGGATCTCCTCCTTGATGAAGCGCAGGAACTTCCAGATGCGAAAGCCGTACGCACGACAGATCAACCCGAGCACCACGAACACGAAGACAGCCATCGTGAGATAGACGTCGAGCATCAGCCGCGCGAGCGGCACGAGCGTCTTGAGTCCGAATGCACCAACCGTGTACGCCATCGCGCCGAACGCACCGATCGGTGCGAGCACCATCACCATCGACACGATCTTGAAGAACACCGCCTGAAAGCGCACGAGCAG
>JBBQAK010000146.1:0-8839 GCA_038316215.1 Gemmatimonadales bacterium
CCGGGACGCAAACGGCCGGCCCTTGCGGACCGGCCGAGTGCAGATGGCGGGGGCGGGATTTGAACCCGCGACCTTCGGGTTATGAGCCCGACGAGCTACCAGGCTGCTCCACCCCGCGTCAGAAGGAGTAACCTAGCGCGACTGCAGCGGGAGTCAAGCCCGATCCCACGAATTATGGCGCGCGGGACGTATCGGTACGCATCCGGTAGAGCAGCTCCTTCTCGCCCCGCACCATGCCCCACTCTTCGCGCGCCATACGCTCGAGTCGCACGGGATCATTCGTCACCGCTTTCAACTCGGCGCGCATGGAGTCGACATCCTGCTCGAGCTCCTCGACGTGGTGCGCCAACGCCGCCTGGCGATCGCGCTGCGTGAGCAGGTCGGAGGTGCCGAACTCACCGCCCTCGATCGTATACACCAGGACGGCGAGTGCACCAACACCCCAGGTCACACGCTTCATCAGGGGCGTCATGATTTATCAGAGACCGAAGATCGCGCCACCCGGATACTCCGCGTAGCCTTCCAGCTGTTCTTCAATGCGCAACAGCTGATTGTACTTGGCCACGCGATCGCTGCGCGACGGCGCGCCAGTCTTGATCTGCCCCGCCTGCGTCGCCACCGCGAGATCGGCGATGAACGTGTCTTCGGTTTCGCCGCTACGATGCGAGATGATCGCGTTGTAGCCGGCCGCGCGCGCCAGCTCGATCGCTTCGAAGGTCTCGGTAAGCGTGCCGATCTGGTTCACCTTCACCAAGATCGCGTTCGCCACGTCGGCTTCGATCCCCTTCGCCAGGATTTCGCTGTTCGTGCAGAAGAGATCGTCGCCCACCAGCTGGCACCGATCGCCCACCAGCTCCGTGAGATACTTCCAGCCGTCCCAATCGTTCTCGGCCATGCCGTCTTCGATCGATACGATGGGATAGTTCTCCAACCAGCCGGCGTACTTGTCGGCGAGCGCCTGCGGGCTCAGCGACTTGGCACCGCTCTTCTTGAAGTGGTACTGGCCACCCTGGAACATCTCGCTGGCCGCCACGTCGAGTGCGAGCGCGATGTCATGGCCCGGACGGAAGCCCGCCGCCTGAATCGCTTCGATAATGATCGTGAGCGCTTCCTCGTCGCTCGACAGATTCGGCGCAAAACCACCTTCGTCGCCCACACCCGTCGCGAGCTTACGCGCCACCAACACCTTCTTGAGCGAGTGGAACACCTGTGTGCCCATGCGCAGTCCATCGCTAAACGATTCCGCGCCCACCGGCACGATCATGAACTCCTGAAAGTCGACCGTGTTGGTCGCGTGCGCGCCACCGTTCAGGATGTTCATCATCGGCACGGGCAACGTGCGCGCCATCGGGCCACCGAGATAGCGATACAGCGGCAAGCCGACTTCGAGCGCCGCAGCGCGGGCCACCGCCATCGACACACCGAGCAGCGCGTTGGCGCCCAGGCGACCTTTGTTCTCGGTGCCATCGAGGTCCATCAGCGCGCGATCGATCGCGATCTGATCGGTCGCGTCCATGTCTTCGAGCGCTTCGTTGATCTCGGTGTTCACGTTGTTCACGGCCGTGAGCACACCCTTCCCGCCATAGCGCTCCGGATCACCGTCACGCAGCTCCACCGCTTCTCGCTCGCCCGTACTGGCGCCACTCGGAACCGCCGCGCGACCGGCGCTGCCGGTTTCGAGAATCACATCCACTTCAACAGTGGGATTGCCGCGGCTGTCGAGAATCTCGCGCGCGCTGATAGAAACGATGGAGGCCATATAGAGGCGGTCTGGAGTTGTGAGTTTGGAGTCGTGAGTGCAGCGAGAAACTAGGTCGAAAAATCCGGTTCCGGTGTGCGGAGCGAATGCTTGACGGTCGCGCGTACTGGTTCGATCGCCGGGTCGACGCCGTAATGTGCACGTAAACAGGCGGCCATGCGCTGGCGGACGCGCTCAGCGAGCTCGTCGCGATCGGCGTAGGTGAGGCCTTCGGTGGGGATCGGCTCCAGCAGATGCACGTGTACCGTGCCCGGTGATGCCCGGAATTCCGTGCGCGGATTCACGGCGATGGTGCCGTACACGACCACCGGGACGATTGGAGCACCCGACCCGATGGCCAGTACGAACGGACCCTTCTTGAACGGGCGCAGCGCGTAGGTGAATCCGCGCGTGCCCTCGGGATACACCAGCACGGAGTGTCCGGCGCGGATCTTCGACGCCGCGTCGTCGTAGGCGCCGAAAGCGGCCTTCCGGTTGTCACGATCGATGTAGATCACGCCGACGGCGCGGGCGGCGGCGCCGAACAACGGGACTTTCTCGATCTCCCGCTTCGCGACGAATCCGTAGTGCGGGAGGGCGGCGATCATGGAGGGGATGTCGAACCAGCTCACATGATTCGCCATGAACACGCGCGGCGCGCCGTCGGGCAGTTCGTGTCCGCCATGCACGATCACTTTCACGCCAGCCGCCTTGAGCAGCCACGAAGCCCACCAACGGGGGGTCTTCGTGTAGATGCTGTCGGGCCCGTGCGGACGTCCCAGCAATTCGGCCAGCAGCGTGATGCTGCCGAAGAGCACGGTTCCGACCAACAGGGCTACGGCGGTAAAGGCGGTACGCATGAATGCAAGGTCACCCAGTCCGAACCCGAATTCAACGCGGGAGCTTTCCCAAGGCGAAGTGATCAAAGCCGTGGACCACCGGCGTCTCGGCTGACTTCGCCTCGTCCGACTTCGCGTTGGACGCGTCGGCATGGGCGTCTCGGACCACCCCGACCACCGTGAGCGGCACGGCGCTCAGCGCCCCCCAACCCGCGGCCAGCGCTCCGTAGGCACGTGCGGGAATGCACGCCAGCAACTCGTACTCTTCCCCGCTCCGCATGGCCGCCTCGGCCGAGATCCCGGGGCCGGCCGGCACCCGCGCCGCGTCGAGTTCGAGGCGCACGCCACTGGCGGCCGCCACGTGCCGGGCGTCACCGGCCAGCCCGTCGCTGATGTCGATCATCGCGGTGGCACCGGCTTGCGCCAAGGCCTCCCCTTCGGCCCAGCGGGGCGCTGGGGCGGCGAAACGACCGCGGGACCATGCAGTGGGGCGCTCGCCGGCGTTCCAGGCCTGTACGGCGACACCGGGGCCTCCCAGCAGACCGGTAACGACCACCAAATCGCCGGCGCGGGCGCCGCTGCGCGACACGACCCGCTTCGCGCTCCCGATCACCGTCGTCGTAATGGAGAAGACGGCGCCATGGCTCAGATTTCCCCCTACAATGCGCGCGCCGGCCTCGCGGATCACAACGCCCATGCCGTCGGCCACCTCGCTCAACTGCTCGCGCCATTCGTCGGGGATCACGAACGCGATCAGCACGTACTCGGCACGCGCGCCCATCGCCGCCAGGTCACTCAGCGCCGCCACCGCAGCCCGTACGCCGACCTCGCGCGCCGAAATCCAGGCACGGCGAAAGTGGACGTCCTCCACACAGGCATCGACGCTGACCACGCGCGTGCCGTCCGCGGACGGGGCGAGCACGGCGGCGTCATCACCGATGTCGACCGCGAGATCACCCCAGCGCGCCATCAACGCACGGATCGTGTCGAACTCCGCCCCCTCACGCATGGCCTGATGCGCCCGCGGTTCCAAACTCATGCCAACCTCATGGCAGTCCGCCGTCAGCGCGACGACGCAGGCGAATCAATCCCTGCGGCGTACCCAGCCACAAATAATCGCGATTGACCACGAGATCGAGTACCGGTCCGGGCAAATCACCGGGCGCGCGCAGCACGCGCGTGGCACCATCACGACGCGACACGATGACCACACCATCGGTCCCGGCCAGCCACATCGTGCGCTCGTCGATGGCCACCGTGGTTACACGCCCCACCTGTCGCACGTCGAGCGCATCGACGCGTACCGGCTCCACTCCGCCACGCGGGGCGAGTCGCAATACGGCATCGTCGGTGGCGGCCAGCAACACCGTATCGCTCCACGCCAGTGCGCGCACCGCACGACGCAGCGCCGGATCGCTGCCCACCGGACGCGAGACCACGCCACCGCCACTGCCGTTGGGAGACGCGATGGCCATCAGCCCCGCGTCGGTACCGATCCACAGCGTGTCGCCCGTGAATTGCAGCGCATGCACCGGCACGTTGTCGAGCAGACGCACCCCGAGACCGCGGGTGCGCACGGTACGCGCGTCGCTGCTGTCACTCACGTACACGAGGCCACGCGCCGTACCGGCCCACACACCATCGTCGCGCGTCGCGAGCGACAACACGCGTTCATCGGGGAGGCCGTCCAGCACGCCCCACGACTGCATGGCCTGCGTGCCGTCGAGCCGCACGCGTACGAGACCACGATCGGTGCCCAGCCAGGCACGCGACGCGCGCGTGACGAGCGAGAGTCCGCGCACGCCGACGAGTGGTACGGCGATCGTGCCATCAATCCAACGGAACCGTTGCAGATCACTGGCCACGAACGAGAGGCCGCCACGATCCAACGACTGTCCAAGTCCCGCGGCCCACACGCCGTCGGCGGCCAGCGCGAGCGCGCCGACGCCAGGCTCGATGAGTCCGTAGGGCAGCGGCGTGGATTGCATGAATGCGGGGTCGAGCCGGAACAGTCCGTCGCCGGCCGTGCCGAGCCACACCTCACTCGCGCGTTCGGGGGACGCGGCGCCACTGATGATCTGCACGTTGCGGAGCGGGCGATCACTCTGCTGACTGCGCAACAACAACGACGGCTGCGTGCGCAGTGTCGGGAACTGTGCGTACAGGTCGTTGAGCGTGCGTGGCAGGATCAGCGCGCTCGCCAACGGCGGCCGTACCATCGGCGTGGCGATGCCGACTCGTGAGATGCGCGTCCACTCGCCACCGGCGCGAACGATGGCATCGCCGTTGACGGCGCGATCGAACGCAATCAAATCCGGGACGCCGGTCACGATTGTGCGCTGCAGCTGCTCGGTGAGCGGGCGATACATGATCACGCCGCCGGGCACGCCAAGCCACAGCGCATCTTCGACCGGATCGCCGGCGAGCACGGTGATCTGCTGATCGGACAGCCCATCGTCGCGCGTGAGCGGCGGCAACCAGCTGTTCATCACGCGATCGTAGATAGCGATTCCGCTGCTTCCCGCCGCGAACACGTAGCGGCGCGACACCGCCACCGCTTGCACGTTACTGAAGCTGCCGATGCGCTGCCGTTCGTCGCGTTTGCCGAAACCACCCAGCGGTCCTGACGACGCGCCCGCGGTCGCCACGCCGTTGGCGCTCGCGTTCGCGCCGCTCACCGCACAGGAGGACGACGACAGCACGCCGACGGACAGCGCCGCCAGCACAGCCGTTACGCGAAGAGGACGCACAATCACGCGGGCGAGGGAAGTTCGACGAGCACACCGGGGGGAAAGGTGACGGGATGTTCGAGCAGGCGCCACGCCGCCGGCAACGACTCGAATACAGCCTCGAGTGTGCCACCGCGAATTCCACCCAGTCGCGCCGTCGCCAACTCCGCCGCCCGCCCATGCACGGTCGCCGCGCACACGGCCGCGTCGCGTGGCGCGAGTCCCTGCCCCAGCAGCGCCACGATCAGTCCACTCAGCATGTCCCCACTGCCACCGGTCGCCAGCAACGATGTCCCGTGCGGCACCACGGCGATCGGATCACCATCGGCCGTGGCGATGAGCGTGGGTGTGCCTTTCAAGAGCATCGTCGCACCGCTGCGTACCGCGAACTCCCGCAGTGCATTCACGCGGGCATCCCACGGCGCTGGCACGGTGGAGCCGAGCAACCGCGCGAACTCACCTTCGTGGGGCGTGCACACGACGGCGCGCGAATCCCGTGTCCAGTGCCGCATCAGCGCCGCCGCGTCGGTGCCGCGCGCGTTGGCGACTTCGACCACGAGCCACAGGGCATCGGCATCGAGCACCAGCGGACGATCACGATGCTCGTTCACGAGACGTTCGAGCAGTTGCGACGACCGCGCGCCGCGACCGAGTCCGGGGCCGATGGCCACGGCATCACAGCGATCCAGTGTCCCCTCGTCCGTGCCCTCGTCCGTGCCCTCGTCCGTGCCCTGCGCCTCGTGATCCGGCCACCCTTCGGCCAATGCCTGCGGCACCGTGAGTTGCACCGCGGCAACGCTTGGCGCATCGACGATCGCGTGGGCGAGTCCTGCGCCAGCCGCCAGCGCGGCACGCGTCGCCAGTATCACGGCACCCGCCATGCCCTCACGACCGCCCACGATCGCAACGCGACCACGTCGCCCCTTGTGGGCGTTCCAGGCCATGGGCGGTAACCATCGCATGAAGTCGCCGGCGTTGGCCAGATGCCAAGCGCCGTCCTCACGATCGGCCTCGCCAGCGAGTCCGATATCCAGCAGCACGATGCGTCCGGCGTGGCCACGCGCGAGCAGGAGTCCACGTTTGATCGTGCCGAAGCAGAGCGTGGCGTGTGCCGCCGTGCTGCCGTCGGCGATCTCACCCGTCGTCGCGTCGAGACCGCTGGGCACATCGAGCGCAAGGATCATGGCGCCGCCATCCCGCGCGAGCGACACGCGCCGGCAGGCGGCCAGCACCGGCTCACGCAGCGCACCGCGATGTCCGGTGCCGAGCAATCCGTCCACCACGACGCGTTCGTGACCGCCGGGCGGACCGAATACCAGCGCCGGTGCGGCCAGCCGCATCGCACGCACCGCATCCGGTGTGTGCGGTGGCGCGGCGCCATGCAGTCGCACCGTGACGCCGGCCCGCGCCAACTGCGCGGCCACCACGTAGGCATCACCGCCGTTGTTGCCGCTGCCAGCGAAGAGGGCGACGCCATGGGAGAGCAGCGCGGCGTAGTCACGCAGGATTACCGCGGCGGCCGTCGTGCCGGCCTGCACCATCAGATCGAACGACGCGACGCCGGCAGCGATCGCCGCGTGGTCGCGCGCCGCGGCTTCGGCGGCGGTGGTGACGCGCAGGGCGCTCACCGTCGCGTCATCGTGCGCGTCATCGTGCGCGTCATCGTGCGCGCGCACCGTCGGTCAGACGTGCGCCGTGCTCCACGGATACTCGCTCCCGAACGCTTCCTCGAAACGGTACACACCGAAGAAATCATCGCGCGAGTCCTGCGGCTGGCTGATCAGCAAGCCCATATCGACGAGCGTGAAAACGATGTCACCGATGTCGCGGGTGGCCTTGAGGCCCCATTGATCGAGCACCATACCCGCCATGACCCCGAAGCGCTGCAACGCCAGTTCACGACAGGCGTTCGCGAGCTCGGGACCCGTGATGTGGCGACGCTCCGTGAGATGCGCTTGGGAATGCTCGAGCGACGCGAGCACGAACAGGTACGCGCGCTCGTCGAACCGCTGCTCGCGCAGCCGGATCTGATCCATGATGCCTTCACGGAACGCCAACTCAGTCACTGCTCTTACTCCTGATCGGATCTGTGCTCTGGACGCCTAGCCGGTGCGAGGTGCAACGGACGCACCGCGCGGATCAGCCGAAATGCAGCGAGCCTCCAGTGCAAGAATACTGGAGGCCCGGGCACCACCTGACAACTCCTTGCGCACCGCGTCGCGGCTCGTCCTACACCCGCGACACCGACCGGTAGAGCGGATATGCGTCGGCCAGCGCCTTCACGTCGGCCTTCACTGCTGCGATCGTGTCGCGATCTTCAGGCGCCGAGAGCACACGGTCGATCAACGCCGCGATCTGGCGCATCGCGTCCGGTCCCATTCCACGCGTCGTCACGGCCGGCGTACCGAGGCGGATGCCACTGGTCACGAACGGTGACTGCGTTTCCTTGGGCACGGTGTTCTTGTTGACCGTGATGCCGGCTTCGTCGAGCACCTTTTCGGCGGCCTTCCCTGTCAGCCCCTTGCTGCGCAGATCGACCAGCATGAGGTGATTATCGGTGCCACCGGACACGATGTGATAGCCGCGCTCCATGAGCGCCGTGGCCAGCACCTGCGCGTTGTCCACCACCTGCCCGCAGTACGTCGTGAACGACGGCTGCAACGCTTCGTGGAACGCGACCGCTTTACCGGCGATCACATGCTCGAGTGGACCACCCTGCATACCTGGGAACATCGCCTTGTCGATCGCCTTGGCGTGTTCGGCCTTGCAGAGAATGATGCCGCCACGCGGACCGCGCAGCGTCTTGTGCGTCGTGCTGGTTACCACATCGGCGAACGGCACGGGCGACGGATACACGCCTGTCGCGGCCAGACCGGCGAAGTGCGCCATGTCGACCATGAAGATCGCGCCGACTTCCTTCGCCACATCGGCGAACGCCTGCCAGTCGATGGTCCGCGAGTACGCGCTATAGCCGGCGATGATCATCTTCGGCTTGTGCTCGCGCGCCTGCGTCCGCATCTGCTCGTAATCGATAATGCCGTCGTCCGTCACGCCGTACGAGATCGCGTTGTACAGCAACCCGGAGAAATTCACCGGCGATCCGTGCGTGAGGTGCCCGCCCTGCGACAGGTCCATGCCGAGAAACGTGTCGCCGGGCTTGAGGAACGCGAGAAACACCGCCGCGTTCGCTGAGGCACCGCTGTGCGGCTGCACATTGGCGTGATCGGCCCCGAAGAGTTGCTTGAGGCGGTCGATCGCCAGCTGCTCGATCTTGTCCACGACTTCGCAGCCGCCGTAGTACCGCTTGCCCGGCAATCCTTCGGCGTACTTGTTGGTGAGCGTCGACCCGACCGCTTCCATCACCGCGGGCGACACGAAATTCTCGCTGGCGATCAACTCGAGACCATCGCTCTGGCGCTGCGTTTCCTCGTCGATCAGATGCGCGATCTCCGGATCCGCCTGAAACAGGGCATCCCCCGGCGGCAAGCGATCCCACTGCGACCAGTTCGCGCTGGCTCCATCACTCATGTCGT
>JBBQAK010000101.1:0-10233 GCA_038316215.1 Gemmatimonadales bacterium
GTTCACGGGCAACTACGTGATCCAAGGCAATTACAACGGCCCGGTCGTGTGGGACATCAGTAATCCGTCGGCGCCGACGCTGGTGGTCGCGTACGAATGCCCCGCGTCGCAGAATGACGTCAGCGTGTACAAGAATCTGATGTTCATGTCGGCCGAAGCCATGAACGGCCGCGTGGATTGCAAGCCCGGTGGTGTGAAGGAGGTTGTGAGCAAGGACCGTGTGCGCGGCGTGCGCATCTTCGACATCACGAACATCCGTGAGCCAAAGCTGGTGGCCAACGTACAGACGTGCCGTGGTTCACACACGCACACCGTGCTGGAAGATCCGAAAGACAAGAACAACGTCTACATCTACGTGTCGGGCTCATCGGGCATCCGTCCGGCTGGCGAGCTGGCCGAGTGCGTGGCGGCGCCCAGCGGCGAGGCGAACTCGTCTCGGTTGCGTATTGAGATCATCAAGGTGCCGCTCGCCAACCCGGCGGCGGCGGCGGTGGTCGGTCGCGCGAACATCTTTGCCGGCCTCGGCGCCTCGAAGAGCCACGGTGCGTCGGCGGCCGACAAGGCAGACATGGACGCGGCGAAAGCGAAAGGTGCGTTCACGATCATGATTCCGGCCATGAACGAAGAAGTGATCCTGCCGAACCAGTTCGTGAAGCCCGTGTTGGACAGCATCATGAAGGCGCGCGGCGCGACGACGCCGACGGCGGCGGATTCGGCGGCCGCACGACCCGTGGTCAACGCGTTCGTGACACGCATGCTCGCCGCGCAGGGGATGGACAAGCCCCCGGCGGTCGCAACGTCGGTGAGCGAAGGATCGCAGTGTCACGATATCACGGTGTACCCGGCGCTCGGTCTGGCCGGCGGCGCCTGTGAAGGGCACGGCCTGTTACTCGATATCAGCAACCCGGTGGCGCCGGTGCGTCTTGATGCGGTGGCCGACTCGAACTTCGCGTATTGGCATTCGGCCACGTTCAACAACGACGGCACGAAGATGCTGTTCAGCGACGAGTGGGGTGGTGGTGGTTCGCCCAAGTGCCGCGCGCTCGACAAGCCGGAGTGGGGCGCCAACGCAATCTTTTCGATCGTGAACAAGAAGTTGGTGTTCCAGAGCTACTACAAGATTCCCACGTACCAGACCAAGAACGAAAACTGCGTGGCTCACAACGGCTCGCTGATTCCGATTCCGGGTCGTGACGTGATGGTACAGTCGTGGTACCAGGGCGGCATCTCGGTGTTCGACTGGACCGATGCGGCGCATCCCAAGGAAATCGCGAGCTTCGACCGAGGTCCGGTGGACAGCACCCGCATGGAGATGGGCGGTTCGTGGTCGGTGTACTGGTACAACGGCAACATCGTGAGCTCGGAAATTGCGCGCGGCATGGACGTGGCGCAGTTGGTACCGAGCGAGTTCATCTCGCAGAACGAGATCGATGCCGCGAACACGGTGAAGTGGGATTATCTGAACGCACAGGGGCAGCCCAAGATCACGTGGCCGCCCAGCTTCGCGCTGGCAAAGGCGTTCACGGATCAGTTGGAGCGGAAGGGGTGCGTGGCGCCGGCCAAAATCAGTGACATCCGGTCGCAGATCGCGACCGCCGAGAAGGCGAGCGGCGCGGCACGTAACAGCGTGCTCAGCAAGCTGGTGACTGACGTCGAAGGCAGCCGAAGCTGCGATCAGCCAAAGGTAGACCTGCTCAAGAAGGCGCTGCAGGACTTGCGGACGTTGGCGATGTAATCGCTGGCACGGCGGTACTCGGTGGCCGCTGCTTGCTCGACAAGTGGCGGCCACCGTCGCATGTTCGATCCATGAATTCTCCTTGTGTTGTAGCCCGCGTTGTCGCCGCCAGTGCGCTCGCGGCCACGTGTCTACTCGCCGCCTGCTCGCCGAAGGCCGACACCGTGGCCGACAGCGCTCTCGTGGCAGCCGCGGCGGATACCTTTCCGTCGCAGGAAGGGATGATCGATGTGCCCGGTGGTAAGGTGTGGTATCGGAAGATCGGCAATGGACCGGGCATCCCGCTGCTGGCACTCCACGGCGGTCCGGGTGGCACGTCGTGCAACTTCGAGGTGCTTGCCCCACTCGCCAACGAGCGGCCGATCATCTTTTATGATCAGCTGGGCTCCGGCCGATCCGAGCATCCCGCCGATACGACGCTCTGGAATTTCCCGCGCTTCGTGCAGGAAGTGGACGCCGTACGCCGTGCGCTCAAACTGGACAGCGTCCATCTGCTCGGACACTCGTGGGGCGGGTCGCTGGCGGCCGAATACATGATTGCCACGAAGCCGACGGGGGTAAAGTCGGTGATCTTCAGTAGTCCGCTCATTTCGACGCCGCGGTGGATTGCCGACGCCGACAGTCTGCGCGAGCAGCTGCCGGAACCGATTCAAAAGGTGTTGGACGACAACGAGAAGGCGGGGACGCTGAACTCACCGGCCTATGCTGCCGCCACGGACTCGTTTTACGCGCGGCACGTGAAGCGGCTGCCGACCGTGACGTTCGCGCGCTGTGCTGGCGTGACGTCGAACGATACGATTTACCGTCAGATGTGGGGACCGACGGAGTTCCTGTCCAATGGATCGCTCAAGTCGTGGACGCGCTCCGCCGACATGGACGAGATCACCGCACCATCGCTGTTCATCGCGGGCGAGTTCGATGAAGCGCGCCCGAATACGCTTGAAGAGTTCCGTAAGACGATGCGTGACGCGCGGCTGGTGGTAATCTCAGGCGGCGCACACGCGTCGATGCGTGAGAAGCCGGTAGAGTATATCGCCGCCGTACGTGCGTTCCTGGCCGATGTCGAGAAGCCGAAGTACTAGCACTCTGGGGTAGCGCGCGTCATGCATGATTATTCGTTGGTGCTTCAAGAAATTCTTCGCGGCTACGCGTTGCCGGCGCACGGCTATCACGGCGTCGCGCATTGGGCACGCGTGCTGGAGAACGGATTACGCGTAGCGGAGTCGAGCGGTGCCGATGCCGAGGTGGTGACGTTGTTCGCGCTGTTTCATGATTCACGTCGGGTGAACGAACATCGCGATCACGGGCATGGCCAACGGGGTGGGGAGCTCGCCCGTTCGTTGCGCGGCACGCTGGTGCATCTCGACGATGCACGCTTCGATCTGCTGTACGAGGCCTGCCTTCTGCACACCGACGGCCACACCACTGGAGATCCGACGTTGCTGGCCTGCTGGGATGCCGACCGACTCGACCTTGGCCGCGTGGGCATCACGCCAAGGGCGGACTTGTTGTGCACCGATGCGGCGCGCGCGCTACTGCCATGGGCCGACGCGAGGGCCACGAGCGCGTATGTGCCGGAGACCGTGCTGGCTTCGTGGCGAATGACGCCGGCGCTGACGCCGATTCGGTAGGGTACGCCATCCTGCGTAGTCCTTCGCAGCCTTCTTTTTTTGGAAACACCATGGCGCGTTTTGTTCGATTCAGTGTCGTCACACTTGCGGTCGTCATCGCGGCGCTCGTGGGGTACAGCGCGTGGAAGAACCCTGAGCAGGGGCCGTTGAATGCCGCGGCGCGCATCGGCGTGCCCGGACAGTTCGTGGCGCTCTCCGGCGGGGTAACGCACTATGACATCACCGGTCCTGACACCGGACGCGTGGTGGTGCTGGTGCACGGCTTCTCGGTGCCGTCGTACATCTGGGATTCCACGTCGACGGCGCTCGGTACGGCCGGCTACCGTGTGATTCGCTACGACCTATTCGGTCGTGGATGGTCTGATCGTCCCGATGCCGCGTACGACGGGGCGATGTACGATGTGCAGCTGGATGAGCTGCTCGACTCGCTGCGCATTACGCAACCGATTGACTTGGTGGGATTGTCGTTCGGCGGGTTTGTGACATCGCACTACACCAGCACGCACGCCGCGCGGGTGCGGACGCTCACGATGGTGGACCCGGCCAGTAGCACGCCCGAGCTGCCCGTATATCTGTCGTGGCCGGTCGTGGGTTCGTGGGTATGGCAAACCACGTTGGTACCGGGTATGGCTGAGGGGCAGGCCTCGGACTTTCTGCATCCGGAGCGATTCCCGACGTGGGCCGATCAGTATCGACCGCAGATGCGCTACGACGGTTTCGGTCGCGCGCTGTTGCGCACTGAGTTCGCCTTGAGCCACACGAATTTCGGCGAATTGTTCGCTGCTGTGAGCAAGACGGGTGTACCGGTGTTGCTGGTGTGGGGCAAGCAGGACACGACGGTGCCGATTGCCCTGTCGGAGGTGGCGCGAACCAATATTCCTGGGATCGATTTCTTCCCAGTGGACTCCGCCGGTCATTTACCGCACATCGAACAGTCGGCGTTGGTGCACGCGAAGATGCAGGCATTCTTTCGCGCGCACCCGCGTTCGTTGCCGTGATTCTGCTTGACCCTCTCGCCGAGATCCTCGTGCTCCGCTTCCGCTGGCTGACCCGCTCCGCGCTCCTGCTCGCCTCCGCCGTGCCGATGCTTACGCTCTCCGGCGTGGCCGCGGCTCAGGCCACGTTCCCCAGCGGAGCGATGCAGGGGCCACGTTGGCGCCATATCGGTCCGTTTCGCGCGGGCCGTACCAAGAGTGCGGTGGGAGTGCCGTCGCAGCCCAACGTGTTCTACATGGCAGCGACCAATGGCGGCGTGTGGAAGACCAACGATGCCGGGCGCACGTGGAATCCGATTTTCGACGCGATGAATACCGGGTCGGTGGGCGCGGTGGAAGTGGCGCCGTCAAACCCGAACGTCTTGTACGTGGGCAGCGGAGAAGGGCTGCAGCGCCCCGATTTGAGTACCGGCAATGGCATGTATCGGTCGAACGATGCCGGTCGCTCTTGGACCCATCTAGGGCTCCGTGACGGGCAGCAGATCCCGCGTATCGCGATCGACCCCAATAATCCGGAGCGGCTCTTCGTGGCCGTGCTGGGACATCCATACGGTCCCAACTCGGAGCGCGGCATCTATCGCTCGGTGAACGGCGGCCAGTCGTTTGAGCGCGTGCTGTACAAAGACGAGAATACCGGCGGCGCCGATGTGGTGCTTTCACCGAATGATCCGAACACGGTGTACGCCGTGTTGTGGGAAGCGCGACAGGGGCCGTGGGAGAACGCGGCGTGGAGCGGACCGAACTCGGGGTTGTTCAAGAGCACCGACGGTGGCGCCACGTGGACGCAACTTGCCGGTGGACTCCCCACGACGGCCGATGGACTCGGCCGTTTGGGCATCGGCATCAGCCCGACCAATCCGCGTCGCATCTACGTGACCGCCACGGCCGGTGCCAAGAGCGGTCTGTATCGCAGCGACGATGCGGGCGCGACGTGGACGCGCACCACGACCGACAACCGCATTTTCGGACGTGGCGACGACTTTGCCGCCGTGACCGTGGACCCGCGCGATCCGAACACCCTGTACTCGATGAACGTGGTGGCGTGGAAGAGCGCCGACGCCGGCGTGACATGGACGGCGTTACGCGGAGCACCGGGGGGCGACGACTACCAACGCTTGTGGATCAATCCGTTGGTGCCGACCACCATGTTGCTGGTGGCCGACCAGGGCGCCGTGATCACCGTGAATGACGGCGAAACGTGGAGTTCGTGGTACAACCAGGGCACCGCGCAGTTCTATCATGTCACCGCTGACAACGCGTGGCCATATCGCGTGTGCGGTGGCCAGCAGGAGTCGGGCTCGGCCTGCGTGAGCAGCCGTGGCAACGACGGCAGCATTACCTATCGTGACTGGCGACCAGTGGGTGCGAGTGAATACAGCTACGTGGCACCCGATCCGCTGAACCCTGACATCGTATACGGTGGCACCGTGTCGCGCTTTGATCGGCGCACGGGACAGACGCAGAACGTGAGCCCGAGTATCGGCCGCGCGCGCGGTGCAGCGGGCAGCGGGCCCGATTACTTCCGCGGCATTCGCACCATGCCGATTCTCTTTTCGCCGATCAATCCGCGGAAGCTGTACTACGGCACCAATGTGGTATGGAGCACCGTGAACGGCGGCACCACATGGAAGCGGCTCAGTGACGATCTCTCACGCGAAACGTGGGAGGTGCCGGCCAGTGTGGGCTCGTATGCGAACACGCCGGCCGCCAAGCCCACGCGCCGTGGCGTGGTGTACACCATCGCGCCCAGCTACGTGGACTCGAATACGGTATGGGCCGGAACCGACGACGGACTCATTCATGTGACGCGCAATGGTGGCGCGACGTGGCGCAACGTCACGCCACCGCAGATCGGGGCGTGGTGGAAGGTGTCCCTCATGGACGCGTCGCACTTCAGCGCGACGACGGCGTACGCCGCCGTGAATACGTTGCGCCTGGATGATCTGCGGCCGCACATCTATCGCACGCGCGACGGCGGCGCCACGTGGACGGAGATCGTGAGCGGCATCGCCACCGATGCGCCCATCAACGTGGTGCGCGAGGATCCCAAGCGGCGCGGCCTGCTGTACGCGGGCAGCGAAACCCAGGTGTGGTTCTCGCTGGACGATGGCGATCACTGGCACTCGCTGCGCGGCAACATGCCGGCCATTTCCATTCGCGACTTGGTCATCAAGGACGACGATATTGCGGTAGGCACGCACGGTCGCGGGTTCTGGATTCTCGATAACGCGACGGCGCTGCGGCAGTGGAACGAGAACAGCGCGACGGCACCGGCAACGCTCTTCAAGCCCGCAGTCGCCACGCGTGTGCGCTATTCGATGTACACCGACACACCGGTGCCGCCGGATGAACCGCGGGCTGAGAATCCGCCCGATGGCGCGATGATTGACTACTACCTGTCGCGTGATGCGCAATCTGTTACGCTCGACATCGTGAACGCGGCCGGTCGCGTGCTGCGCACGTACGCAAGCAGTGATCCCACGCCGGCGCCCGCCGACGCCGGTAACTGGCCGCGGTATTGGTTCCGCCCGCCGGTGGCGCCGAGCACGAAGGCCGGATTGCAACGCTTTACGTGGGATCTGCACTACGCACGGCCAAGCACCGAATGCTCGCTGCCAATCTCCGGAACGCCCTACAATACGAAGTGCGAACCCGAAGGGCCGTGGGTGATGCCCGGGGCGTACACCGCCCGACTCACAGTCGATGGCGCGGTGCAGTCGCAGACATTTACGGTGCGGATGGACCCGCGAGTGAAAACACCGATGGCCGCGCTGACACAACAGCACGACCTGTCGGTGGCGTTGTACGACGCGGTGCGTGAAGCACAGACGCTGGCTGCCGAGGCCGGCACCAGCGGACGAACAGCGTTTGCTGGTCCGGACGCGTTCGGCGGCGTTGGTGCGTCATACCAAGCGGTGATCGACGCGTTGCAGGAGAGCGACGCACCGGCCACCGATGTGATGGTGCAGACGGCGCGGGCGCGGTTGGCGGCGTATGCGGTGCTCAAGCGGCGGTGGATGGCGAAGTAGGGAGAGCGCATGGCGGCCACGCAACATTACCGGCAGAGTTCCGGCGGGTTGATGTTGACGAGTCTGGTTACCTGCAGGCCGAGTTGGCTGGTGGTGATTCGTGCCCCGCGTGCTCTCGATGGGTCAGGCGAAAAGGTCACCGTCGATCCCCTCGGGAAGAGCGGGGTTAAGGCGAAGATGTACTCCGCGGTGAACCCTTCAGCGCCGGCGGCGATGTGGGTCTGGAATGACGTTTGGCATTCCAACTCTAACGTCTGCGTGTTGAGCACTGAGTAGCTGATCGAGAGGAAGGTGCCGGACTGGGCTACGAACCAGAGGTTCATCGGACGACCGGATGCATGGAATCCCGTAGTCCATGAGCCGTTGAAATCACGCAGGCCACGCGTGCCCGGTGAAATGTCACTCACGCCATTCGAGTGGGTGCCGGCACAATCGCTCCCTGCGTACAACGATTGCACTCGGCGCGTCGACGCGGTGATCGACGACGTGCCACGGAACGAACCAACGCACGGGGCGAATTGCGTGAGGGTGAAGTTCAACAATTCCGTGGTCGAGAGCGTGGCGGAGAGAATGCCACGCAGCCCGTTGAACTGCATCACGTCATAGGTGCCAGTGATTGCATTTTGTGTTTGCGTCATCTGAATGTTTACGGGCACGAAGGCGAGAATGTCGGTGCCATTGGCCATCGTGATACGGCTCGAGAACGACCCGGTATACGACCCGGTGAGATCGAGTGACGTGCCATTCACCGTCTCCAGCGCGCAGATGTCTTCGGCAAACGTCATCACCAAGCAGCCAATCAGGCTCACGGTGAAGGCCGCGTTGTTGCGTGCCGTCACTGCAACTGTGAAGGCACCATTGGCGTCGCTGTTGGCCGGCGAGGTTTTCGCGAACGTCGGCCCGCTGCCGCTGAATGCCACCGAGACGGGAATCGACACCAGCGTCGGATTCGCGCCGAACTTGAGCGCAAACTCGGCGTCGAGGTCATTCGGAAATCCGGCCTGTACCGGATTGGGCAGGCGCACGTTGCGCACAACCAGGGAAACACACAGTTGTTCAAGCACGCGGCCGCGTTGTAAGTCTCCGGTGTTGAGTCCGAACTGCGTGACCCATCTGTGCCAGAACAATTCGTTCTGCAGCGCAGCCAGACTTCGCTGCGCGGCGCAGAGCTGATTGTTGCCGGTGATCGCCTGCTGCAGCTTCGGTCGCACCGCCTCCAACCATTGCGCGCTACGCTGGAGAAGCTGTGGTTCGAAGCCGCTGATCGGCAACGACAACAGTTCGTACACGCCAAACTTCCAGAAATCGTACGCGTACAGCGCCTCGGTCAGTTCGCTGTCATTGCTCGCGCTCTGCAGCTGTGGCAGGACGCCAGCGTCGAACCACGCCGAGATGGTCGTGAGCACCAGCGCGGAGTTGGCGGGCGTGAGCCTCGCAGCGTCGAAGAACGCATTCACGGCCCGCTCGGCGGCCGGTGTGGCGCTGTAGTTGAACGGAATAGATGATACATCGGCGTTGGTGCCTAAGCCGACGCCGGCGGCTGAAAAGTGCTTGATGGCGAGGACGATCTCGTTGCTACGCGCGGTAGCGAACTCGCGTTCGGTACGCGGGGATGCGCCCGTAATACTGAACCCGGTGAGCACGAGACCGGCAGGCGCGGACGCCGTCGTGCCGATGCGCAACGTGAGGGGGCGCGCGAATCGCAATCCGGAGGGCTGCAAATCCACCGCGGCAACCAGGCCGCCGCTGAGTGGCAGGTTGGTGAGACTCGCAATCGGCGTCATGCGGATCACGGTCTCGACGGGAAGGGCGTTCGCCGGAATCTCGAGTCGATAGCTGATGCCCGCCGCCGTGGTCGTCAGGACGCCGCCGGCGGCACCGATGGTAGCGCTCGTGGCCGAGGCGGTGTTGAGGGTGGTCTGCGTAGGTGGCCGCACCGTGATTGCCACGGTAGCGATTCTGCCGTCGACGGTCGCCGTAATGGTGGCCGATCCAGACGCGATCGCCGTAATGACACCGAGGCCGTTCACTGTGGCCACCGCTGAGCTACTGGAGTTCCACGTCAGGACCTTTCCTGCGGCCGGGGCGCCGTCGGCGAAGGTTACGGTCGGGAGAATCGCGAGCGTCTCGCCGATCAACAGGGCTCGCGCGCTCACGTCAAGAGCAATAGCAGCGACGCGTCGCGCAACCGTGATGGTGCTCGTCGCGCTGGCGGATCCGATCGTCGCGGTCATCGTCGCCGAGCCGACGGCGATCGCATTTACCCGGCCCGTACTCGACACGGTCGCAATGCTCGGCGCACTCGAGGTCCAGATCGCATTGCGCGCACCGGTCGATCCATCGGACAGCGTCGCGGTGGCGGTGAGCGCGAGCGAATCACCCTCGACCAGTGCCACCGTGGGCGGTGTTACGGTCACGGCGGTAACCGTCGTGACCGGCGGACTGGTCGGAGGTGCGTCGCCTCCGCCTCCGCAGGCGGCGAGGAGGGCGACGAGCAGTGACCGGGCGGCGTGGGGAAAACGGAAAGCCGGACGTGGGCCGCGAGCGCGCATCAGTCGGGAATCGAGGGGGGCATGCCAATGTCGGTGAGCTACGTGCACCGTCACTAGCGTATACGTCGCCAAGCCCGCGCGATTCTCACGACTGACCGAGAAAATGCAAGGAGATTGTCCTGCAGGGACGACCGCGACCGCTTATCGCCGAACGCGGTCTTCTCGCGTCATCGCAGGGGCGGTGCCGCGTAGCCCGCCGGCACCCCGTCGGGATGCATGCGGCACGCCGGCGGCTGCTCGATCGTGTAGGTAAAGTTGGCAATGCGCCACGTGGCTCCCACTTGCACGAGG
>JBBQAK010000262.1:0-5633 GCA_038316215.1 Gemmatimonadales bacterium
GGTGATTGCAGAAACGCGAGCAGCACGACCCAATCACGCGGCGCGGTGGACGCGATCACCGCAACGCCACCAAGCCCAGCCTCGCGCAGGAGGCCCAAGACGTACGCCACGGCCGCATAGTTGTCGAGCGTGAGTCGGAGACGCGTCTCGTTGACGAATAGGTAGTCACCGATCCGTCGCAAGCGGCACTGTCCATCCGCCTGCTCAACCCGTTCCGCAGCACTCACCAGTTCGCCGATCGCCTTCTGTACCGCGCTGTTCTCCATCGGATAAAGCCGCACCGCGCGGACGGCGGCGTGCAACGCGACGGCGAATCCGCGAGCGGTGCGCTGCGCCTGCGGTTCTGCCGACGGATCGCCAGCGGCGGACGGATGCGGCGCGCTGCTCACGCGTTGCCTCGCATGGCGCGCGCGACGGCGCTGCGCACGACGACGTCCTTCGTGTCGGCCGCGCGCTGCAGGGCGGCCAGCGAGAGCGGTGAAGCGACCATGCCGAGGGCGCGGGCAGCACACGCGCGAAGCTCTGCCGGCTCGCGCGCCCCGAGCAGGCTGCGCGCATTGAGCAGTGTGTCGAGTTCGGACACGCCAGCGTCTCCGCACAGACTGCCGAACGCCTCGAAGAGCGCCATCTTCTCGCTCAGGTCCGCGGCGCGCAGCTCTTTGCGCCGCAGCGCGTCGAGGAGTCGCGGCAGTGCCGCGGCGTGCGAGCGGGTGGCGATCACCCGGAACGCCGCGACCCGTACGTCGCGATCGCCGTCGTCCACACCACGTTCGACCGCCTGCAGGGCCGCTGGTGACGCAATCTCGCCAAGCGCGTTGAGCGCCTCTACGCGCAACTTCGCGTCACTGCCACGGAGCAGTCGGGCAAGTCCGGGCACAGCAGCCGGCGTCGCCAACTGTGCGGCGAGCCGTAATGCACCACGCACCACGAATTCGTTCGTATGCTCAAGCAACTGTGCCAACTCCGCCGTGTGCGCACCGGCCAAACGCGCCGACGCGCGCTCAATCGCGGCGCGCGCCGGAGAGGCCGTCGCCACGCCAAGCCACGCCACGAGCGGTTGGAGGGCCGACGGCCGCAGCTCGACGAACAGCCCCTCGAGCAGCGACGCCACCGGAGTGCGTGCACTCTCGTCGAGCGCCTGCAGCAATTGGGACATCACCGCGGGTTCGCTGAGCCGCGCCGGGAGTTCGCGCAACGCCGCGAGAACCCGTTCGTCGGCGGCCAACCGTCGAGACGTCGCCGACGCCTCGCGCAGCGAGAACGCCACGAGTTCGTACTCCCCGAGCGTGAGAAAGTCGATCAGCAACTGATCGACCGTCTGCAGAGCCTCCAGCTGCGCCTCCGGTACCGCCTGCCCCTCGATCACATCAAACAAACTGGCCAGCACCAGCTTGCGATGATCCTCGGCGTATTCGCGCTTCAGTTCCTCCTGCAGATACGTCACTTCCCGTGCATCGAGGAAATACAGCGTGGTGTCAAAGTCCTCCACACGCACCATGCCCGGGGGTGGCCCCTCGCCCGGAGCCGTCGACTCCGCCTCGGGCACCGCCAGCGGCGCGACGCCCGGCGCAAACACCGCCACGCCCGGGCGGTCGCCACCGCTCACGACGGGCAGGTCGCCGACCGCATCGTGTTCGACGTGGCGATATTCGACCGTGGCGAGGTCGGCTACCCAGAGCAACGTGACAAGATCATCGTCGTCCGGTGATGCGGTGCGCGCCTTGTGCAGAATCGAGAGGAGCGTGTCGAGATCCGTCGTCTCGAACCCACTGTGCACGGCCAGCGAACGCAATCCGTCACGATACAGCAGCCAGGGCAATCCGTCGGTGCCCCGTTCCGCGTCGCGATACACGGTTTGCCCATCCCACTCGAAGGACGCGTCCTTGATGTGGATCTCGAGGGGATTCGCCACGCGCCATACGTTACCGAACGCGGTGCGCACCTGCTCGATGGCGGCCGCCCTTGTGGGATTGTTCGGCAGATACAACTGGATAGCACGAAGCGCCTTCGCGAATGCGCGTAGCGCATCCTCGATCGCCGTCACCGCGTGTGGCGACGTCGGCTCCTCGGGCCCCGGGGTTGTCATACCTCGGGCAGCGTGTACTGATTGATCGTCCCGATATCCTTGTCGCCGCGACCGCTCACGCACAACAACACCGGCTGCTCTTCAGACCAGCGTCCCGCTTCACGCTCCATCCACGCGACCGCGTGCGCGGTCTCGAGCGCCGGGATGATGCCCTCGAGCCGGCTCAACAGGGCAACGCCACGAAGCGCTTCCGTGTCGTCGACCGATACGTACTCGGCGCGGCCGCTGTCGTGCAGCCACGCATGCTCCGGGCCGACGCCGGGATAATCCAATCCGGCCGAGATGCTGTGCGCCGGGTGTACCTGTCCGTTGGCATCCTGCAGCAGATAGCTGAGCGACCCGTGCAGCACACCGGGCGTCCCGCGCGTGATGGACGCACTGTGCCGCTCGGTATGGAGACCTTCACCCGCTGCTTCCACGCCGACGAGTTCGACACCAGCGTCGTCCACGAATCCGGCGAAAATCCCCATGGCGTTCGACCCACCACCGACGCACGCCACGACCGTTTTCGGCAGCGCGCCCGCGCGCGCCAACATCTGCGCACGCGCTTCACGCCCAATGACCGACTGAAACTCGCGCACCATGCGCGGATACGGTGCCGGCCCGACCACCGATCCGATGATGTAATGGCTGTCGTTGACAGACCCGACCCAGTCGCGGATCGCCTCCGTGGTCGCATCCTTGAGCGTGCGGGTGCCCGACAGTACCGGAACGACTTTCGCGCCCAGGAGGCCCATGCGGAACACGTTCAACGCCTGACGCTGCATGTCCTCTTCGCCCATGTACACGATGCACTCGAGGCCAAACCGCGCGCAGATCGTCGCCGTTGCTACGCCATGCTGGCCGGCACCGGTTTCGGCGATGATGCGGCGCTTCCCCATGCGAACCGCAAGCATCGCCTGTCCCACGGTGTTGTTGATCTTGTGCGCGCCCGTATGACACAGATCCTCGCGCTTCATCCAAACCGGCGCACCGATCCGCGCGCTTAATCGCGGCGCAAACGAGAGCGCGGTCGGACGTCCGACGTATTCACGAAGCAACGCATCAAGCTCGGCCTGAAACGCGGCATCATGACGCGTCTCCTCGAACGCCGCCTCGAGCGCATCCAGTGCCGGAATCAGCGTTTCCGGAACATACCGTCCACCGAACGGGCCAAAACGATCAGTCGACGCGATCGCGCCGTTTACCGTGTCCACCATGGTCATCGCTGTATCCCTGCGGCCGTGCGTACGGCCGCGACGAACTGTTCGACCAACACCGGATCCTTGACACCCGTCTCGGATTCCACTCCTGAAGATACGTCTACGACGTCCGGAGAAAGCAATCGAATCGCGTCAATCACATTCGCCGGACGCAAACCGCCAGCGAGGATAATACGCACCCCCGGAACAGACGCACGAAGCCCCCCGACGGCATCCTGCAGTCCAGACCAATCCAATGTGACACCGGTTCCCCCCAACTGCCCCAGCACGTGCGCATCGAGCACCACGGCCCCAGCCGCGGCAGCGAGTGCAGCGGCCCCCTCAGGCAGGGTGGTCCCTGCCACGCGCAACACCGGCCACACGGTCCTCCCGGTTTCACGACGAATCGCGTGAATGGCGTCCGCCGTGCATGTGCCGTGCAACTGTGCGATGTCGAGATCCAGTGCGCGTACCGCGCCGATGACCTCATCAGGCTGTTGATCGCCGAACACGACGACCCGCTGCACCTCGTGACGGCGCAGCCCCAGGACCGCACGCGCCCGCTCCAGCGTGAGCAGTCGTGGACCACTCGCCATAATCGCGCCCAGATACGCCGCCCCGGTGTGCGCCGCGTGTGCCGCATCACCAACGCGCGTGAGCCCGCAAATCTTGACCGCGGGGGACGCCGTGCGCGGCAGGTCGGATTCGAGCGCCCGCATCACCGGCGCGCCGTGGTCGACCGCGAGATCCCGGACAAGGCGCGCACCGCCGCCGCCGGATCGGTGGACGCGGAGATAGCACTGCCCACGAGAATCGCGTCGGCACCCGCCAGGGCCGACGGCGTGACATCATCGACACGCTGCATCCCACTTTCGGCCACCGCCACACACGCCACCGGAATCCGTGGGATCAGCGCGGGAGCGGTGGCAGGGTCGATGACGAGCGTTTCGAGGTTTCGATTGTTGACCCCGATCACTGTGGCGCCAACCGCGAGTGCGCGTTCGAGCTCCGCCTCGTCACGGATTTCCACGAGTGTCGCCAGCCCGCATTCACGGGCGGCATCCATCATCATCGGCAGCTCATCCGGCGAGAGGGCGCGTACGATCAGGAGCGCGGCGGTCGCGCCGCGAACCCGCGCCTCCCAGAGCTGGACGGGGTGGACCAGAAAGTCCTTGCGAATAGCCGGCACGCTCACCCGCGCTGCCACCGCCGAGAGATCGTCGAGCGACCCGCCAAAGCGCGTGGGTTCGGTCAGCACGGAAATGGCGGCCGCGCCGCCGGTGACATAGTGCGCGGCCTGCGCCGCCGCATCGATGCCCGCGTTGATCGCGCCCTTGGAAGGGGAGGCACGCTTGACCTCCGCGATCACGCGGATCGCGGGACCGCGGAGGGCGGCAGCAAAGACCTCGGACGCCAACGTCCCGGACGGCAGATCGCGGGCCGCCCGGCGGAGGTCAGACAGCGTGGAACGCACGAGGTCGGCGCGTTCGTGGGAGGCGCGGGTCAGGTCGCCGAGGGTGCCGGACGGGAACGTCCACACCGGTCGTGAAGAAAATGCTTGCACTTCGGCCTGTGTTCGGTTAGCGTGGCGTTTGGTGGATTCGGCCTGCATTCGGGGTCCGACTCTGTAGGTCCCCTTTCGTGGAGCAACCATGCCGCTCACCAAGCGACAGCGGGAAATTCTGTCCTTTCTCTCCGACTACAACGAAGAGAACGGATACGCCCCGAGTTTCGAAGAGATCGCGTTGCGATTCAACTATAACTCGCTGGCTACCGTGCACGAGCACCTCACCAACCTCGAACGCAAGGGCTACATCAAGCGGTCGTACAACGAGAGTCGCGCCATCGAGATCCTGCCCTCCGAGCTCTTTCAACGATCCGTCGAGCTCCCGCTGCTCGGCTCCGTTGCCGCCGGTGCGCCGATTGAGGCGATGCATACAGGTGAAACGATGTCGGTGCCTGATGGTTTCCTGCGGCGCAGCGGAAGTCATTACGTCCTGAAGGTGCGCGGCGACTCCATGATCGAGGAGCAGATCAAAGACGGCGACTATGTCGTTATCAACGATCGCAACGCCGCCGACAACGGGGAGATGGTGATCGCGATGCTCGACGGATCCGGTGCCACGGTCAAGCGCTACTATCGCGAGCGAGACGGACGCATTCGCCTCCAGCCGGCCAATGAAACGATGTCTCCGCTCTTTGTGCACGAAGACGACGTACGCATTCAGGGCATCGTCGTCGGCGTGCTGCGCCGCTACTGAGCCGTGGGGGGGGGGGCCGGGGGGGGGGGGGGGGGGGGGGGGCGGCGGGGGAGGGGGGCGGGGGGGGGGGGGCCCACCGCCCGCCCCCCCGCCCCGGGGGCGGCC
>JBBQAK010000265.1:0-5611 GCA_038316215.1 Gemmatimonadales bacterium
GGCAACCGCATCCAGGTGTTCCGCCAGAACGGCGAGTACCTGATGGAGAAGTTCGTGCGGCCGGAAACCGGCGGATCCGGCAGCGGCTTCAGCCTGCAGGTGTCGCGCGATCCGGAGCAGAGCCTGCTCTATCTCATGGACGGCACCAACATGCGCGTCTGGATCCTGCGCCGCAAGGACCTGGCCATCCTCGATCGCTTCGGCAAGCCCGGACGTCAGGCGGGCGAGTTCATCCGCGCGCACATGATCGCGATCGACTCGCAGAACCGCATGTACACAGGCGAAGCCGGGAACGGCCGACGCATTCAACGGTGGATTCTCAAGGGGACGCGACCGGTATTGTCGGTGACGCCCCCTCGGTAATAGCCGCAGGGATTCATCAGCGCACGTCATCAAGTCGGAGCGCGTAGAAAACGCCGCCGGTACCCAACAGGATACCGGCGGCGTTTGCAACAGCGCGCTAGCGATTACGGCGTGATCTTCTTCGGCGCCTGCTGCTTGATTTTCTCCATGTACTTTTGGAAGAAGAGCTTATGGATGTCCATCATGTTGATCTCGCGACCCTGGATGTACGACTGAATGATGTTGCTCGTCATGTCCAGCGGCGTTCCGGTCGTGATGAGCAGTGTGCCTTCCTTGCCCACCTCGAGTGAACCCACCTTGTCGGAGATGCCCAGGAATTCAGCGGCGTTGATGGTCACCGACTTGAGCGCTTCTTCCTCGGGCAGACCGAACGCCACGGCGACACCGGCTTCCCACGGCAACCGGTAACTGTACAGCGCACCGGAGCCGCCAGCGATCGCGAACTTCACCCCCGCCGCGTACAGCTTCGCGGGCGTGGCGTACGCGTTGTCGTAACCTTCATACTGCCGGTCGGGCGCCGACATCGTAGACGTGAGGATCACCGGCACCTGCTCGGCCTTCAGGCGATCAGCCACCTGGATCGCATCACGACCGCCGCGGATGACCAGCTTCAGCTGCTCGGCCTTCCCCCACGTGATCGCATCGTTGATCTGCGCGGCGCCTTCGGCCGCCACCACCACTGGGATCGCGCGGTCGAGCGCGGGGATCATGGCCGCATAGCGCGCATCGGTGCGCACCGTCTGGCCGGACTTCACGGCATCGCGATACGCGCGTGCTTCGGCGAACCACTCCTTGATCTGCTGCACCTGTTCGGCGTAGCTCATCGGAGGAGGGCCGCCGGCGCCGCGGCCACCGGGACCGCCGCCGCCACGCGCACCGCGCGGCTGCGCATTCGGGTCGGGCCACTTTACGTTGAGCGCGGCCGCGCCCTTCATCGACATCTCCTCCCACGTCCAGCCTTCCAGCGACATGGCCGAAGATAACCCGGAGATCACGCCGCCTTCTGGTGTGCTGAAGGCCACGAGCACGCCCGCAGATCGCGTCGTGCCGATGTGCCGGCTCTCCGCGTTCACCGCCACTTCAGCGCGAACGTTCGGGTTGAAGTCGCCGATCTCGCGGATGTCGTTGGAGACATCGACCGATCCGATCTCGGTGATACCGACCGTGCTGTAGGCGTCGATCAGACCGGGATAGATGTGCTTCCCGCTCACATCTACCACCTTGGCACCACGCGGTACGGCCACTTCGGGACCGCCAATCGCGGTGATCTTGCCACGATCCATCACGATAGTGCCGTTCGTGATCGTGCCCTTGGTGACGGTATGAATCGTGGCCCCGCGCAGCACCACCGGCTGCTCCTGCGGTGCCACCGTCATCCGCTCCTGCGCCATCGCGCTGCGAGGAGCCACCAGCCCGCTCATCGCCGCCGAGAATGCCAGCGTCAGACTGCGCGCCGTCGTGTTCATGGTTCGCATGATCTGGAAAGTCGAAAGGAATGAACGGGTCACTTGCGTGCTCCCTCGCCGCCACGGCCGCGCGCGGGCGCGCCGGCGGGCGGGGTGTCGGTGGCACCTGCCGCCAACACCGCCTGAATCAGCTGCGCGCGCTGCTTCGCAATGTCCTCGCGCATCACCTTGTCTTCGTCGAGCGAGAAGTACTTCCGGCCATCCACCCACGTCTGCTCGGCCTTCGTGAACTGCGAGAGCGGGTTGCCGTTCCAGATCACGAAGTCGGCGTCCTTGCCGGCTTCAAGCGAGCCAACGCGATTGTCGATCGCGATCGCCTTCGCCGATTGGTTCGTGACGGTGGAGAGTGCCATGATTTCATCGAGGCCGGAGCGAAGCAACTTGCCCGCCTCCCAGTTCATGCGCGTGGAGATCTCGTTGTCGTCGGAATGCAGCGACGTCACCACACCCGCCTCAATGAGCAGTCGCGCGTTGTACGACGTCGCGTCATACGCCTCAAGCTTAAACGCGCCCCAATCGCTCCAGACGACGGCGGCGACACCAGCCTTCTTGAGCTCACTGGCAATCTTGTACGCTTCCACGCCGTGCTGCAGCGCCTGCACCTTGAAGCCGAACTCCTCGGCCAAGCGGACCAACGCGAGGAACTCGTCAGCGCGATAGCCATGCGACGAGATCAACAGCTTCTGGTTGAGGATGTCGAGAATGGCTTCCATGCGCAGATCGCGACGCGGCGGAAGACCCGTCTTCTCCTTCTCCCAGCGCTTCCACTCCTTCTCATAATCACGCGCGGCGAGGAAATGATCGCGAATGATTTCCTGCACGCCCATGCGCGTGTTGGGATAGCGGGTCGGGCTACGCTTGGGGTTCTCGCCCAGTGCGAATTTCACCGTGCGCGGTGCGCCCACGATCTTGTATTCGTCGGGCAGCGAGCCCCAACGGATCTTCACGAACACGTTCTCGCCGCCAATGGGATTGGCCGAGCCGTGCTTGATCATCGTGGTAGTGAGACCACCGGCGAGCTGGCGGTAGAACCAGATGTTGTTGTGCGTGATCACGTCGCCCATCTGCACTTCAGGGACGATGGCGAAGCCGCTTTCGTTTACTGAACTTACACCGCCATGCGTGTGCGGATCGATGAGCCCGGGCGTGACGTGCTTGCCCGTGGCGTCGATTTCCATGGCGCCCGACGGTGCGGCGAGCTTCTGCCCCACGCGCACCACTTTGCCGGCCTGTACCAGCAAGTCGGCGTTCTCGACGCGTCCCTGTGGTCCCTGCGTCCACACGGTGGCGTTGCGTACCACGACGAACGCGGGCTGTGTTGGCGGTGCCGTACGACCAAACTCCATGGACGGCCGCATAAACGGCAGGTCGAGCTTGGGCACCTTCACGGCCACCGTACCGCGTGCCGGTCCTTCATACGTTTCGGTGCGCGCGCCGCGGTAACGGGCATCCGTACCATTCGGAAGCGACAGCCAGCCGAAGAAGGTCGTGTCGCGCACGGAGCCCGCGAGCAGCAACGCGCCTTCCTGTCCAAGGGGCTCACCGGCGAACGTCGCTTCGAGACGACCCGTCTCGGCGATCACACGCACGGCGGTAAGCGGCACGGGGCGACGGCCGCCCATTTCGACGGTGCCCTTGATGCGATTGAGCGGCCCTTCCAGACGCAGCGTGATGCTATTGAACGTGCCGGCATCGTCGGAGGTAATGGCCCACGTGCCACGCGGGTCGACCTGTGGCGGACGCGTCACGCCGTAATGCGATCCCTGCACCCACACGTCGCGCACGGCCGATTCTTCCGTGAAGAGGTCACCCTCGCTGATCACGAGATTGGCGGCCTTGCCGACGGCGATGGTACCGTGCGTCTTCTCGATCCCGAGCCACGCGGCAGGCACCGTGGTCAGTGCCGCGAGCGCCTTGTCGGGCGCGAGGCCGCGCGCGACGGCGGTGCGCAGGTTGGGGAGGAACTGCGTCAGCGTGGACAGCCCGTCGGCGGTAATGGCGAACGGCACACCGGCGGCGGCGAGCTGCGACGGGTTGGTAGGGGCGAGGTACCAGTGGCGGAGGTCCGCCAGCGTCACGTTGGTGGCCGCTTCGGGGCTCGATACGTTGGGCGCATCAGGGAAGTTGAGCGGCAGCACCAGTGGCTGCGTGCGGCCCTTCAACACGTCGATGAGACGGTATTCCTGGCCACTGCCGCGGAACCACGGCGTGAGCTTGTAGTCCTGGGCGAGTTTGTACGCGCGGAGATACTCCTCCTCGCTCTCGGTCTCGAAATAGACGGGCTGCTTACCCTGAATCGACTTGCCGAGGGCGGCGAGCGCCTCACTTGTTTCCGGCGGCAAGATCGAGCGGCCGCCTGCCTCATAGGCGCCCCACGCGCGGATATACCACTCCGCATCCATAAACGTCTGCTTCATGAGGGCGATGGTACCCATGGCGGAGTTGGGGTACATGCCGCCCAGCGCGAAGGAGCGCTGAAAGCCGATCGCCTGCGCGAGGTCGGGGCGCAGCACGCGTTCCCGCACGCCGCCATCACCGAGGTTGAGCACCGACGCGGTGCCGCGGAAGATCCCCTGACGTGGCACGGCGAGGGCCGCACCGAAGCCGAGCGAGCGGAGCGCGCTGCGGCGCGTGGAATCATCCTTGAGGTTAGACGTCGTGCTGAACCACGCGCGAACCTGCGGATTCCAGTGGGTCGGGCCCACGTCGCCGCCCTGCGGGGGCGCATCACCACCAAGGTCGGCGGAGGCGTCGATGAAGCCGGGATACACGGTCAGACCCTTGAGGTCCCACACGCGTGCGCCGGCCGGTGGTGCCATTCCGGCGCCGACGGCGGCGATCAGCCCATTGCGCACGACGATTGTGGCGTTGGTCAGGACCTGGCCGGGGGCCGTGACGACCCGAGCGCCAACGAGGGCATGGTAGCCCGTGCCGTTGTCACGCAGGCCGGTGACCGGCTCGGTGCGCGACGATTGCTGGGCCTCGAGCGATCCGGCGGCGAGCGCCGCCAGGCCGAGGAGAAAACGAAAAGCTCTCACGAAGGATTTCCCGGGAGACGGCCGAACTCGGTCCGACTCTGTCGATGAGGGGGGCAAGGGCCTACACTGCCCGCGTCGTTCGAAGGGTGACGCGGGCAGACTACTATATGTTGGGGCCTTTGCGGGCTGAGGGCAAATGGGCCAGCCGCTGAGGCGCAGTTGTCGGCTTACTCGTCGAACACGCGCTCTAGCGACATCCCCGCGCGGTACAGCGTCGATGCTTCAGAACGCCAGCATTTGGGTGAACTTGACGATCAGCGCTCGCCCGGTCACCGGGCTATCCGGGGTGAGAATGCGCTGATCGTTGTAGACGATGAACAAATCGCTTAGCGGGTGGTGGATGATGTTGAAGCGCACATTGGCGTTGAATTGTTTTGACGATTCGTCGTACTGGGAGAGCGCATCGACAAACATGTTGGTCGTGAACGAGTAGTTCACGCGCGCGGTGAGGACGTTGTTGACGAAGGCGAGATTCGGCTGCGTCAGTGTGGCCGCCGTCCGCTGCACACCGAGTGTGGCGCGCAGCTTGTAGCTGGCCCGAAGCGTCATCGATCCGTTGACGGTGCGCTGTGTGCCGTTGTATAAGCCACCGAACAGGTAGCGGACATTGGCGGAGACGGCGCGGCTTTGATCGGTAATGCCGTAGAGTGACCATTCATTCCACGCGTAGCCACCGGCCGCTAACGGTGCTCGCATCTTTCGGTTCGGGCGGAACGGGGCATCGAGTCGATTGAACGTCGGGTT
>JBBQAK010000376.1:0-4011 GCA_038316215.1 Gemmatimonadales bacterium
CTATCGTCGCCGAGCGTGATCGACAGCATCACATGGACGCCGGCTGTGGCGCGTACGTGGGTGAATGTCCGGAATGACGCGAGTCGCGGCGGCGAAGTGGTTGGCGTCATCAAGCCGGCGTCACGCGCGATGCTCGGCACCGATCGGGCAGGCTGGCGTCAAGTGCGTTCCCCCGATGTGACCGGCTGGGTCGATCCGCGCCTCTTCGAACCGGATTCGCTGCGCATTCGCGGGGAGTGAGGGCGGCGTTTAGGTCCTTCCCGATCTCACGCGGCGGTTGCTTCGGGGGCGCTCAGGGGAGAGCTTCCACGCACATGCAGCGATACTGTATTCCCTCCCGGCGTGCCTTCACGCTGATCGAAGTGTTGGTCGTGATCGTCGTCATCGCCGTCCTGGCGACCTTCGTCGCGCCCAGCCTCTTTCGCAATGTGAACGACGCCCGAGTAGCGACGGCCAAGGCGCAGATCGAGAGCTTCGGCACCGCACTCGACGCCTATCGACTCGATAACGGACGCTACCCAACCACCGCGCAGGGGCTCGCGGCGTTGTGGCAGAAGCCCGTGATCGATCCGCCGCGTGGCTGGACCGAGCCGTATCTGCGGAAGCCGGTGCCTGATGATCCGTGGGGACGTCCGTACCTGTTCGTCGCACCCGGAAAGGTCAATCCTGCCAGCTATGATCTGCTCACCTATGGTGCCGATGGTCAGCCCGGCGGTGAAGGCGAGAACGCGGATATCACCAGCTGGAAGTAGTTCGTGGCGTGGCGCACCCGCTTCGCCCCGGCACCGACCGGTTATCTGCATCTCGGCCACGTCGTCAACGCGATCCACGTCTGGGGATTCGCGCGCGCGTTCGGCGGAGAGGTGCTGCTACGCATTGAAGATCACGATCGCTCGCGCTGTCGGGAGGAGTACGAGGACGCGCTGCTCAACGATCTTGATTGGCTGGGCTTCGTGCCCGATATCGGCAGCACCGACAGCTTTCGCGCAGCGCGTCGTGCCGGTGTCCATACGTCGCACCGAGCAGGGCATCCGCAGCGACAGTCGGACAACGACGCACGCTACGCCGCGGCGCTTGCCGTACTGACCGCGCGCAACCTCACGTACGTGTGTACGTGCACACGACGCGACATTGCGCGGCTCGCGCTGCATGCTCCCGGAGAGGAGCCCCGATATCCGGGCACGTGTCGCGATGCGCGTCACGCCGATACGGAATCGCTGGCGCGTCGCGTGCGCATGGCCGAGGGCGTGGTGGCGTTCGACGACGGATGGCGCGGCCCAATGCTGCAGTCACCGGCGGAGCAGTGCGGCGACATGCTCGTGTGCGATCGGCACGGCCAATGGACGTATCAGTTTGCCGTGGTGGTCGATGACATGGCACACGACATCGATATCGTGATTCGTGGAGAGGATCTCCTCGCCAGCACGGGCCGACAGCTTTGGCTCGCTGCGCTGCTCGGACGCCAGCGTCCATTGGCGTGGTGGCATCATCCACTGCTCGTGCATCCCGACGGCAGTAAGCTGAGCAAGGCGAAGCACGACACGTCGATTCGGGAGCGGCGCGCCGCCGGTGCACACGCGGCAGCACTGCTCGGAGAGGCGGCCTTCCTGTCGGGACTGCTGCCGGCAGCCCGTGATCTCACGATCGACGAACTGCCAGCGCTGTTCCGGTCGCGGGTGAGCGCGCTTAGCGGGTCGTAAGCAGTCCGATCACAACGAGCAGAATCCACTGCGGGCCTTTGTAGCCGTCCGTGCGATCGTCGTACGACTCATCGAGCGAGTGCGCACCGCGACCCACCCCGCCGCCGTCGAGCGTGACGGCGGCGATGCCCTTGGAAATTGGGATGTTGGCATCGGTGCTCTAGATCGTGAGCGGCGCGTACACGTTCATGGTGCGCGCCGCGGCGAGCGATGTCCGAACGATGAACGTGGTATCGGACGTCGTCCCGGCCGGCCGCAAGCCGATCGAGTCGACCACCAGCGACAGCGGCACCGTCGATTTGGGCCAGCGCGCCTTCTCTTCGGCGAGCGCCTGACGCAACGCCACCTGCAAGCGGGCGTCGATATCGGCCAGCGCCGCCGCGGATTCACTTCGCAGGTCGATGTCCATCACGCCTTCGGCGGAAATGGAATTGACCGACGTGCCCCCCGACACGAGACCCACATTAAACGTGACTTTCGGATTCGTCGACGCTTCAAGCGCGGCGATTTTCGCAATGGCACGGCCCATGGCGTGGATCGGGTTCGGCATGCCGAAGGCACCGTACGAGTGGCCGCCCGGTCCCTTGTACGTCACACGATAGCGGTTGCTGCCCACGGCACCGTTCGTGATGCCGAAGCCGGTGCCGTCGATCGAGATGAACATGTCGATCGAGTCCTTGAGTGGACCGCTGAACAGCGCGCGCACGCCGCGCAGATTGCCGGGACCCTCTTCACCCATCGTACCGATGACCAGCAGGCGGCCGTTGAACGGGATCTTGTTGGCGATGATCTGTCGTGTGGTCGCCAGCACTGCCGCCAGTCCACGGCAGTCATCGCCGATTCCGGGGGCTGTGAGCTTCGTGCCCTCGCGCTTCACCTTCACATTCGTGCCTTCGGGGAAGACGGTGTCGAGGTGACCGCTCAACACGAGCGTCGGTCCCGGGCCTGTGCCCATGATCTCACCGATTACGTTGCCCTCGCGGTCGACCCGTAGTTTCTGCACGCCGAGCGCCGCGAGTTTGTCCCGGAACGCGGCCGCGCGCGCCGCTTCCTTAAACGGCGGGGCGGGGATTTCGCAGAGCGCAACCTGCTCGGCCAGCGTCCATTCGTTCTCGCGCTGCAGCGCCATCATGGCCTTGGCGACGGCGGGCTGCTTGGCGAGACGATCGAGGGCGGCTTCGGTGGGCGTTGCCTTGGCGGCCGCCTTGGGCGCGACCGTGGACTGCTGCGCGTGGCTAGCGGCGGGTGACGCCAGTGCGAGCGTCAACAACGACAACAGCGCCGGGATCGAGGTGCCGGCGCTGCGAGGCGAAACGAGAGGGGACATGACGTCAGGAGGTAATCGTGAGCGTGCCGGCGGTCGTGTTGTAAGCGACGGTGAATTCGGACAGACCCCTGGTTCGCTCACCACCGGTCCACGCGCCGCTGCCGTTGAAGGTGGCGCCATGATTCGGGCAGCGGAAGCCCGTCCCGTTGATCGCGACCGTAGTGCCCGCATGAGGACAAATCAACGAAAAGGCCCGGTACTGGCTCGCGGACGCGCGCACGACCGCGATCGGCGTTCCCGCACCGCTGACGACCGCGATGCCGCCCACGGTGCCGAGGGCGCTGTAATTCGTCAGGACGACGGTCGCATTCACGTTGGACGGCCCGGTCGGGCCGCCGCCGATCCCATTGCCGCAGGCGGCCAGCGCCGCCGTGATGGCCAGCGCAGAAGCCGTGGTCAGAAACTCCCGGCGGTGCACGCCGGCGCTCGGGCAATTCGTACAGTCGGACATGACGACTCCGTGCAGGAAAGAGATCGGGCCGGTTCGGCTCAGACTTTGACGTGCGCGGCGGCCCATTTCGCTGGCTCGACGTCACTTTCGAACGCGACGTTCGGGTCCACAACGATCTGCGCGCCGTCACGTGAGATTTGGAGACGGTCCATGTTCCGCGTGGCACGACCGCTCACGAACGTGCCGTCCGGCAGGTACTTCGACTTGTGGCGCGGGCACTGAAAGCCCGCATTCTTCGGCATCGTTTTCAGCGCCGTGTTCTGGTGCGGGCAGGACAGGGCGAAGGCGAAGACGTCACCGTTTGCACGACAGAGGATCACTTCGTTCGCGCTGTCGATCGAGACGCCGTCGGCGGCGGGCAACGCATACCGTACGGTGCCACCGGCCACGCGCGGCGCCAACGCCGCGATCGCGTTGACTGGACCAAGCGCGGAGAGCGCCGCGATCGAAGCTGCGCCCGTGAGGGCCGTGCGCAGAAAGTCGCGGCGACCCGAACAACCTGAGCAGGGCGACATGGAATCAGTCATACGACG
>JBBQAK010000273.1:0-5441 GCA_038316215.1 Gemmatimonadales bacterium
GCGCTTTCCGCATGTTCATTGTCGCTCGAGATGACCGGACGCAGCTGGCCGTACCGCACGCACGACTGCCCCAACGAGCGCCGGGCGGTCAGCCGGGATGCGCTCTGACTGAAACTGCTGCACGCCATCGGCATCGAGTACGGTGATGATATTCGAGTGTTCGAAGTCGCCAGTCGGTAGTGCGCGATAGCGCACACCGAGCAAGACGGCCAACTGGCGAACGTCCGCCGCCGACGCGCGCAAGGCAAGCCATCGTTCGTCGAGTGACATTTTCGTGGCGTACGCTTTGAGCACGGCTACGGAGTCGCGCGCGGGATCGAACGAGGCGAGCACGAAACGGACGCGACCGCGTATCGCGGGCGGCAGGGCGCGCTGCACGGCGAGCATCTCGTTCGTGAGCACCGGGCACGTCATCGTGCAGGACGTGTAGACCATCGTGAGCACGACCACGTCGCCACGCAAGTCAGCGAGTCGAATGACATGGCTCTCGTGCGTCGTCCACTTGGCATCGAGTACGTACAACGATCCACGCACCAAGGTTGGCGTGCTGGCTCGGGGGAGCGCACGTTGCGCTGACGCGGGTTGCGCGTGCGCGACCAGTGCGAGTGCGAGCGCGGCCCGAGAGACGAAGCGATCGACTGGGTGAGGCATAATCACTCCTGGTGTGGTCGCGCGATATCCCGTGCCACACGAAAGCCGAGGGTGGAGAGCGTGTACGACCCGTGCAGGCTGCCCCGTACCGCATATCGCATGAATGCTGCGTAGTTCGATGGATCCGTGGAGAACGCTGCACCGCCGGCACAGAAGAGGCCGGCCTCTCCACCTCCAGCGCCGCCACGCGACTCGCCACTGGCGACCACGCCGTTGAAGTCATCCACCCACTCCCACACCACACCGTGCAAGTCGGCGATGCCCTCATCACTGACCATCCCTCCTCCCACCGCTGGAAGCACAGTCTGCGCCGCACTATTCAGTGCCAGCACGCGCGTGTTGAGCTGCTGCATGCGCGGTCCGACCGCCTGCTGAAAGCGGCTGGCCGCCAGCTCCCACTCGGCCATCGTGGGCAGGCGCGCATCAGCCCACGCGGCGAACGCCGCGGCCGCAAACCACGAGACGTTCACCAC
Organism: Gemmatimonadales bacterium; assembly: GCA_038316215.1. GTDB lineage: Bacteria > Gemmatimonadota > Gemmatimonadetes > Gemmatimonadales > Gemmatimonadaceae > Gemmatimonas. Next base: position 1,125 of record JBBQAK010000273.1, read on the forward strand.
CGGCGCGTCGGCGCGCACGTTCGCGCCGAGTATCAGGTCACCCGACCAGTGCCGGAGGTACGATGGATCGGCCACAATGCCATCGACGCGCGAGCGGCGCCATTGCGGCGTGGCGGTCACGAACCGCAGGTACTCGGCATTGGTGACTGCCGTGCGCGCCAACAAGAACGCGCGAACCGGAATGCCGTCGACTGGCGTGTCGGCCGTGTACAGCGGCCGATAGCGCCCGGCCGCCACGGTCAGCATGGGTGCGCGCACCGCGATCGGCGCGCGGCGGGGTACGGCCGCCCGCGATGCGGCTGCCCGCGATGCGCCCTGCGCGTCGGCACTCGCTGCCAGCGCGCCGAGCGAGAGGATCGACAGAAGTGCGAACCCTTCCCGACGCAGAGCACACAGCGAGCGAACCCGTGGCATCTGCTTACTCCTTGCTCGGTGGGGCCGCACGCACCTTACGCACTTCCTCAACGCTGATAACATCGGATGCATTGTTGCCAAACGTGCTGCGCACATAGGACAGTACCGCAGCGATGTCCGTATTGGAGAGCTGCAAACTGGGCATCACACCGTTGTACTGTGTTCCGTTCACCGTGATCGCACCGGACCGACCATGCATCACGACGCTGATGGCGCGGGTACGATCAGCCATCAGGAAGTCGCTCTTCGCCAGTGGCGGGAACGCTCCGGTGACGCCCTGACCGGCCAGCTGGTGACACGCCGCGCAGTTGGCCTTGTACACATTCTCTCCTCGTGCCAACAGCTCAGGGCGTGGCAGTTCACGCTCCACGGCTGCGGTGGAATCGAGCGGCACCGCCTGGATGGCACCGCCCTCGGGCAGATACACTGTATCGAACTGTTTGCCTGAGTACGTACCGGGCGCCGCGGCGCCGGCGACGTTCATCATGCCGAGGGCACCCTTGTTGAACGCACGAAAGATCGAGTGGTCGACGAAGATGAGGTCACCCGGTACGTCGAGCTTCAGCTCGACCATGGCGGCGCCGCCCGCTGGGACCAGTGTGGTCTGCACGTTGTGCTGGTTCACCAGGGTCCCGCCTTCGCCGTAGACCCGGTTAAAGATTTCACCGATCACGTGGAAACTCGAGATGAGATTCGGTCCGCCGTTTCCGACGTAGAGGCGAACCGTCTCGCCGACGTTGGCCTTCAACGCGTTCTTACCGGTGACCGCACCGACAGATCCGTTGAACACCACGTAGTCCGGGTCCTCGTGCAGCGCCTTCTCCATGTCGAAGGCCTGCAGCCCCCCCGCCCCGTAGCGCCCCGTTGTGTAGAACTCGCTCTGCAGCAGATAGAACTCGCGGTCTACCGCGGTGAGTCCCGCCTTGGGCTCCACCAGGATCAAACCGTACATGCCGTTTGCGATATGCATGCCCACCGGTGCCGTCGCGCAGTGATAGACGTACAGTCCGGGATTCAGCGCCGAGAACGTGAACTGCGAGCTGTGACCCGGCACCGTGAGCGACGAGGCCGCGCCACCACCGGGTCCGGTCACGGCGTGCAGGTCGATGTTGTGCGGCATAACACTCGTGGGATGGTTGTTGAGGTGGAACTCCACCTCGTCTCCTTCGCGCACGCGCATCATCGGACCCGGCACCGTGCCGCCGAATGTCCAGAACGTGTATTCCACCCCGTCCGCCAAGCGACGCTTGAGCTCGCGCGTTTCCAGCTGGATCACCACGTGAGCCGGTGTCTTCCGGGTAATGGGCCGCGGTACATCAGGCGCGAAGGCGACCGTCAGCGTCTCAACCGGCAGCGCGCCCGATGGGCGATCGGCGAGTGGGTCCGTGTCGGCCGACGAGGAGGTGCCGCAACCAACGGCCAGAACAAGCGGCGTGGTCAGGGCAGCAATAAGGATCATGCGCGACGGACGTAACGCGCGTAGGTAGTGGGACACGGAACACTCCGAACGAGACAGGGCAATTGATGATGGGGATGGACCACTTCGTCCGTCGCTCCCCTCCTGTAGTGTCGCTCAGAAAGTGGTAAGTTAGTTACAGGTAAAGACCCTCAGTCGCGTCAGGCTTTCCCTGAGCGATACAACGACCTGTCGTCACCCGCGGATGTATTGCTTGTCAAAAGATATATTTTGTATATATCTTTACCACTATGCGAAAACCGATGCCAATGAGTCCCGCCGCCACGCCGCTCGCGGCGGCGGGACCGCAGTCGGCGGGATCCGCCTTGCTGAGCGACCCGTTCCGTCCGCTGTATATCTTGGGGACGGCGTGGGCTGCGGTGGTGGCCGTCGTCTGGGTGTTCGCGCCGCAGCTGCTCCGCGCGCGGTTGGCCGGCGTCGCGTGGCATGCGCACGAGATGCTCTGGGGTTTCGTGGCGACGATCGCCGTGGGCTTCCTCCTTACCGCCGGCGCGTCGTGGACGGGGATCCGACCGCTCGGGCAACGCCTGCTCGGTGTGCTATGTCTGCTCTGGCTGACGGCTCGCGTTGGCTTCCTTACGGCGGGGCCGGTCGCATTTTTTGTCGCGTCGATGGCCGAGCTATCGCTCTTTCTTTTCGCCGCAGTCGCTCTGGGACGTGCGGTGTTCCGCGCGCGCAACCGTCTCAACTACGCGGTCCCGTTCTTGATCGCGGCGCTCGGCATCGCCGATCTCGCGTTCCTCCTCGCCGTTTGGCGCGGAAGCGGCTACGCCGAGCTGATGCTGCGTGTGCAGGTGGGGGTGCGGTGCATGGCGCTCATCGCGTTGCTGATCTCGCGGCGGGTGATTCCATTTTTCGCGATGCGCGCGGTGCCGGACCTGGTGATTCCCATGCACGTGCGCACGGGACAGGTACAGGTTGCGGCCGCCTTCACCTCGATTGTCGCGCTCGTCGCCGGCATGACATCGCTGCAGGTCATCTCCTTGGCGATCGCCGGTTCCATTGCCCTGTGGCAGGTCTTGGCGTGGCAGCCACTGGCCGTGCGCACCCGACCGCTGCTCTGGATTCTCTATCTGGGCTACGCCGGGCTTGGCGTCGGCCTGCTCGCGAGTGCGGCGCAGGTCGCGGGCTTGCCGATGCCGCGTGTTCTCCCGGTGCACCTCATCGCAATGGCCGGCTTCTCCGTGCTCATCATCGGCATGGTTACGCGCACGGCGCTGGGTCATCTCGGTCGGCGTCTGTCGCTCGACCGCAGCATGGTCTGGAGTTACGGGCTGGTACTCGTCGCCGCCTTGCTGCGCATCGGCGCCCTGTGGCCTGCCTCGTGGGCCCTACATTTTTTGCACCTCTCCACCGTTGCCTGGGTGGTGGCGTTCAGCCTGTACGTGGGGCGCTTCACCCCCTGGATGCTTCGACACAAACCAACCGCCTGACCGCACATGCGCCTCACAGTAATGACCGACTACGCGATGCGCCTGCTCATGTATGTGGCGCGCGAACCTGACCGCCTGTGCACGATTCCGGAAGTAGCGGAGGCGCACGGGATCTCTGAGGCACACCTGCGGAAAATCACGCATCGGCTCGGACAGCTCGGCGTGCTGCACACCATTCGCGGTGTGGGCGGCGGCATTCGGCTGGGCGAGCCCGCGGAACGCATCAACATCGGCGCAGTGATTCGCGAGATGGAGTCTGATTGGAGTCTGGTGGACTGCCACGTGAGCGAGGACAACAGCTGCGTGTTGTCCGGCCGATGCGCACTATCGGGCGTTCTCGACGGTGCGCTGGTGGCGTTCCTCCACCATCTGGACCAGTACACGTTGGCCGACGTTGCCTCCCCCACGAAAGCGCCACGCCCCGTTCGCCTCTCCCGACGCCACCGCGTTGGCGACGCGGGCTAGCGTGTTGCCACCATTCGACCCTCACACTCTTTCAGGAGCTCCGCGCATGTCTGCCCTTCACGTCGACCTTCGACCCGTCAATCCACTGCACCGCGAAGCCACGCTATCCACGGCGCTACAGAACTTGCCTGCGGGAGGCGCACTGGAACTCATCAGTGATTCAGATCCGGGGATCCTTCGCACACAGCTCCACCTCAATCCATCATTGCCGCTCACGTGGGGTGACGGCAAGGAGGAGGATGGCACGTGGCGCGTGCGCATCGTGAGGGACGACGCGCACGGCTGCTGCGGCGGCTGCGCGTGCGACTAACCTGACCTCACGCGCAACGTCCTTGGCGTTCACGGCCTACCGTTCGACGTTGATCCGAAACTGGGCATGGCACGCCACACAATTGCCCATGATGGTCCCCAGCCGACCGAGCGTCTGTTCGGTCGGCACACCGCGGCTGACATCCGCCGCCAGTGAATCCCACGCCGCGTGTGTACTCATCCCGAGACGCAGGAACTCCGGAGGGAGTCGTTGTTGCA
>JBBQAK010000362.1:0-4208 GCA_038316215.1 Gemmatimonadales bacterium
TGTCATCGTCGGTGCAGAATACGGTGGCCGCAGCACACCCGTGTTCAGCGACTCGATGTCCTACGTGGTCTTCCGTCCCTACTGGAACGTGCCGCAAGGCATCGCGAGCCGTGAGCTTTGGCCGAAGCAGCAGAACGACCCAAGCTACTTCCGGCGCAACGGCTACGAGGTGGTGCGCGCGACCTGGGGCACATATGTGCGTCAGAAGCCAGCGTTGGACAACGCGCTTGGCCGGGTGAAGTTCATTTTCCCCAACGATCATGCCATCTACCTGCACGACACGCCGGCGCAGGCGTTGTTCGCGGAGCCCGTCCGGGCGTTTAGTCATGGGTGCATCCGCGTGGAGCATCCCGACCAGCTCGCGCAGTTCGTGCTCGGGCCGCAAGGGTGGGACATCGACCGCGTGCGCGAAGCGATGACGAGCAGTGGGGACGATCATCGCGTGAATCTCGAACACAAGCTGCCGGTCTACATCGTGTACTTCACGACGTACGTTCGAAATGGTACGCTGCACTTCGCCAACGACATCTACGACCGGGATGATGCGCTCGTGCGTGCCATGGGCGCTCCTGAACAGCTGCACTCGAGGATGGTCCAGATGCGCCCCATTCTGCTTCACGACTCGAGCACAACTTCACATGATCACTGACGTAGCCGCGTTTCCACCGCACTTCAAGTTCGGGGTCGCCACCTCCGCGTACCAGATCGAGGGAGCCATTGACGCTGATGGCCGGGGTCGCTCGATCTGGGATACCTTCTGCGACACGCCAGGCGCTGTGGAGCGTGGCGAGAGCGCCGCCGTCGCGTGCGATCACTATCACCGCATGCCTGAGGATGTCGCATTGCTGCGCGACATGGGCGTGAGCAGCTACCGCTTCTCCATCGCCTGGCCACGCATTCAGCCCACGGGCAAGGGACCGGCAAACGCCAAAGGCTTGGCATTCTACGATCGGCTGGTCGATGAACTGCTGCGCGTCGGCATACGTCCATTCCCCACGCTGTACCACTGGGATCTGCCGCAGGCGCTGGAAGATGCGGGTGGCTGGCCGTCGCGCGATACCGCGACACGATTCGCCGACTATGCCGCCCTCATGGCGACGGCGCTCGGTGACCGTGTGCAGGATTGGGCGCTCTTCAACGAGCCGTTCATCTTCACCTCACGCGGCTATTTGCTCGGGCGCTACGCGCCGGGCAAGCGCGACCTTGGTGATTTCCTGCGGTCGGTTCACACGGTGTCGCTTGCACACGGCGATGGTTTTCATGCCATCAAGGCCGTGCGTCCACAGGCGCGCGTCGGCTCGGTGTTCGCGCTCGCGCCATGCGAGCCAGCGGTGGACACCCCAGCCGACCGGGAAGCTGCCGTGTATGCCGACGCGCTGTTCAACCGGCTGTTTCTCGATCCGCTCTTTCACGGAACGCATCCCGCCGAGTTTCTCGAGTCGGTGCCGGAGAACGTCTTGGGCGAAGAGCCCGGCGACGAGCGCCGCATGCGTGCGCCGCTCGACTTCATCGGCGTCAACTGCTACTACCGCCTCGTCGTGAGCGCCGGCGGTGAGCGGCCCAACCTCCCGTTCTTCCTCTTCAGTATTCGCAACGATGCCCGGACCACGGGAGGACACAGCGACTTCAGTGGACGACGCGCGACCGACCCGCATGAGAGCCCGTACGGGAACCCGTCTGGAACCGGCGTCCGCATCGAAAACGCCTTCGGACGCGATAATGGGGCGCGCACGGAGATGGGCTGGGAGATCTGGCCCAATGCGCTCCGCGACGCGTTGCTCCTGCTCACGGAACGGTACGGCCCCATCCCCATCGAGGTGTGCGAGAGCGGCTGCGCATTCGCCGACGTTCCGGATGCGGACGGGAAGGTGCGCGACGCCGCACGCGTTGCATACCATCAGGATCATCTCGCCGCGGTGGCCGAAGCCATCGCCGGTGGCGCCGACGTGAGGAGCTATCACGCGTGGAGCCTGTTCGACAACTTCGAGTGGGCCTCCGGCTACCGGCCGCGATTCGGGCTGGTGCACGTCGACTACGCGACGCAGCAGCGTACGTTCAAGTCGTCCGGAGAGTGGTATCGGACGCTCTGTCAGGCGGCGCAGCACCGTCCGGCGTGACGGCTGCTGCGGCGCCGAGTGGTGGGTCGTATTTCGTCTTCGTTCAGAGCGTTCGGCGTCGTCCGGCGATGACGTGCAGCAGGAACAGCAGCACCACGGCGCCGATGAACGCGGTGAAGATGACGCCGGCCAGTCCGGAGAAGGGTGTGCTTACTCCGAGCTGCCGGAAGATCCAGCCGCCGACGAAGGCGCCCACGATGCCCACGATGATGTCTCCGATCAGGCCGACGCCGCCGACGATGAGTGATGCGAGTACGCCGGCTACCAGCCCGACGATCAGCCAGGTCACGAGGTCCATGAAAACGCTCCGAATAAATGATGGATCAGCTATGTGCGATGCTGATGGCAATCTTCACGCCACTACTCCGGCGGCGGCGACGTCGCCAACGCTACAACTGGGAGCGCAACAGCGCGGCGGCATGCTCTACGATCTTCTCCTGCCACGGCCGATTCTTCCACATCTCGAACGTGATCTGCCGGGAGCGTGCACGATCGGCCTCGAAATCCACAATCTGCGTGGCGGCGAACGCGAGGTCGTACACGTTCAGGTTCGCTTCGTCATTGAGCCGGAACGAGCGGTTGTCGAAGTTCGTCGATCCCACCGACGTCCAGATGTCGTCCACGATCATGATCTTGCAATGGTACATCGTGGGCTGGTACTCGTGGATGATGACCCCGGCTGCCAGCAGCTTCCCCCAACGCGCGCGTGAGGCGCGGCGCGTGAGCTCGGTATCGACGAACGGGCCCGGGACGATGATCTCCACGCGCACGCCGCGTCGGCGCGCAGCGACCAGCGTTTCAATCGAGAGGTCATCCGGTACAAAGTAGGCAGCGGCTATACGCACGCTCCGTTTCGCGCTGGCGATGGACAGGAGATACATGAGACGAACGCTTTCACCGCCTTCGCCTGGATCGCTGCGAAACAGCTGCGCGCTCACGTCGCCCTGCGACAGCAGGGCAGGGAAGTATTCCTCGCCGTGCAAGAGCTCGCCCGACGCTTTCATCCAGTTGTCGAGAAACGCGGCCTGCATTTGCGCCACCGCCGGACCGTCGAGCCGGTAATGGGAATCTCGCCAGTGCTCTTGGTCCTGCGCATCACCCAGCCACGGATCGGCGATGCCGACGCCACCGGTGAAGCCGACGGTGCCATCGATGACCAACAGCTTCCGGTGCGTCCGGTTGTTCATCTTCGACAACGTATACCAGCGCGGCGGATGATAGCGTTTCACCTCTACGCCGGCTTGCTCCATCCGTTTCAGCAAGTCCGGTTCCATTTTCGTGCTCCCCACCCAGTCCAGAAGCACGTGGACTTTTACGCCCGCGCGGGCACGCTCGCTGAGTGCGTCCGCGAAGTCGCGGCCGATACTGCCCGACCAGTAAATAAAAGTCTCGAAGGTGATGGTACGCTTCCCCGCCTTGATGGCCTCGAGCATGGCCGGAAAGATCGCAACCCCGTTGCGCAGCGGGGTCACGACGTTTCCACCAATGATCGGCGGACCGAGCAGTGTGCCCATCGATCGCAGGAATTGCGCATCGCCGACGTGATACAGCGCTCCGACCCGCTCCTGAATCTTCTTCTCGCCGGAAGAAAGATTGAGTACAAGCACCGTGATCAGCGCGGTGATGAGTACGGTCGCGAGTACGGTCATGAATTGGTGACGGCGGAAAAACGTCATCATGCGAGTTGGGAAAGGGTGTTTTCCACCACTGCACAATGAGTGCCCACGGACTCGAGCGTAGCGCCACCGCCTCGAAACCCCTCATCGTAGAAGCGCTTCGGTAAATTGGACAAAGACGAGGTTTGGACAAAGACTTGGTGAGCGGGGCAGCTACCGAGGTCGAACCGGTTCCGGAGAGTCGTATGCAGCTGGGAATGATCGGACTTGGGCGGATGGGAGGGAACATGGTCCGCCGTCTCATGCGTGGTGGTCACGCGTGTGTCGCGTACGACGTGTCTGCCGCCGCCGTGCAGGGACTGGCCGACGAGGGCGCGACACCGGCCACGACGCTCGAAGCGTTTGTGGCCGCGCTGACGACGCCGCGCGTGGTGTGGATCATGGTTCCGGCCGCCGTGGTGCAGTCCACGCTCGA
>JBBQAK010000033.1:0-15498 GCA_038316215.1 Gemmatimonadales bacterium
TCCGCTCACCACGCCGCCCGCCGCGAGTCCGCCGCGAATCGCAATGCGACCGGTATCCGTGTGCTGCAACACCAGCGAGTCGAGCGAGCCGAGCGTACTACTTTGTGTACCACTCTGTGTCCCGCCCTGTGTATCAATCGCCCCGGGCATGAAGCGAAGCATTGCCGGCGCCACCAGGGTGAAACCGCGCGGACGCACCGACGCGCTGTCCACGCGCAGATTGAGCGTGTCGATCGTCACGACACTGGAATCACCAGTCCGGGCCACTCCGCCGGCAATCGCCACGCGCGACTCCGATGGCGTGCGCATCTGCACACTGAAGCGTTCAGCGAGCCCGCCCCGCAGGGTGGACTGACCCGCCGCCGAGGCGATGTCGATGCTGGCGAAGTTCGCGGAGTCCATCGTGGCCGACAACGAGCCGTTCGCACCACGCAGCACATCGCGCACGGCCAGGTCGACCGAGGCGCGCTTCGCACGCGACGTCGCCACGATCACATCGCGAGCGTCGCCACGAAGTCGCAGGTCGAGTCCACGCGTATCGGCCGTATCGATAGAGCCCGACAGTTGGCCGGACAGTTCGATCGAGCCACGCAGTGTATCGCCGGCAAGCACCAGCACCCGCTTGGTGGAGTCGGTGGGTGAAAGCCAGGGCCGCAGTCCACCCAGCGAGTCGACGATCATCGAGATCGACAGCGAATCGCGCCGCGCTTTGGTGATGCCAAGTCCACCCTGCGCGGTGAGTCGGACCGCAGAGCTTTCGATGGTGAGCGTATCGATGCGCACGTGACCCGAATCGAAGAACACCACGGCGGTGCCACCGAACAGTCGGGCATCGGCGACTCTCGAGAACTGGTCGACCGAAGCGCGCAACGAGCCACGCAGCGTTTCGATCGTGGACGCGCTCATGTCCACGGTACCGAGCATCGAGAGCGACGTGATCGGGAAACGATTGTCGCCGAGCAGGCTTTGCAGATTACCGCCGCGCATACGCCACTGTCCGGTGGCACCCATCTCAGGTTCGAGCGCGTCGGCACTACCGGTGAACGATAGCTCGCCGCCTTCACCGGCAAGGGTAGTCTGCACCTCGAACTTCTCGGCCATGCCGGCAGCCTTGATGCGACCCACGGCCGAGCCGCGCAGCGGCAGCGACGGATACGAGCGCGACATTGTGGTGTACGACAGCGGCACGGCCTGCAGGTCCACGTCGAACTTCACGCCTTCGGTAAGCAGCGTGAAGTGTCCGTCGCCGGTGAAACGCGATGGCTCGCCGAGTCCGTCTGCATGTTCGATGTCAGCCTTCGAGAAGAAGGCATCATACCAGAGCGAGTCGAGTCGCATCGTGCCGCGTGCGAACCCATTGAGCTCGGGGAAGAGCGGATTCACGAAACGCGGCGTACGCATATCGAGCTGCTGCAGGTCGAGATCGACGCCCTTGAGGATCGCTTCAGCCGGCGTGAAGATATCGAGCATGCCGCGCACGCGGGCGCGCGAGACGGCGCCGGGCACATGCGCGTCGGCAAAGGTGACCTGCGCGTCGTCGAGCTGCCAGTTGGTGACCGGTCCGCCGCGCGCAATCACGCGGCCTGTGACGTTGCCCTGCCAGTCGTACGGAAACGACTCGCCGTTGAACCAACGCAGTAGTTCTGTGTTGGCCGGCAGCAGCTCGAGATCCACGTTGTTCACGCGGAGCACCGGTCCGCCCACGGCAAACGTCATGTTGCCCTTGAGCCGCGATTTCAGTGCACGCGCGTCCAAGTCACGCAACCCATACTCCAACACCGCGAGATCCTTCGGGTCGTTCTTGATGGTGATGAACGTGCTGCCACCACCACTCCAGGGGATCGTCTTATCAATCCAGGCCATATCGGCCATCGCCACGCTATCACCTTGGAGTTTCACGTCGTAGCGCACCGGCAGGCCGCCGCCCCACACGACTTTGGCGTTGCCGTGTGCACCGGAGTTCGCCAACTGAAAGCTCGCATCATCCATCCAGAGCGAGTCGGCGACCTTGCGCACGGTGCTCGTCATGTTGCGGAACCAGAACGGTGGATAGATCCACACGACGTCCATCTTCCGCATGGCGAGTCGCAGCCCCGCCGAATCAGGATCGGCGAGCCGCGAGCGACCAAGTGCGAGCCCACCACGCACGAAGCGGTACACGCGCACGAAGCGATCGCCGTCGCGGCGCACTTCACCGTCGAGTCGCGTGAGATTGAACGTGAGTGCGCTGTCGCGCTTCGCGCCCTTGAGCGTATCGGAAAGCACCCACGGCAAGCGGGCGGTGAAGGTCAGCTCTCGGATCGTAGCCGTATCGATCACGACGTATTCACCGAAGCGGCTCTTGGCCTTCGACGAGAACACGCCCTTCCGGCGAAGCGCGCGCTTCCAGTTCCAGTCGTCGTTGCCGTAGTCTACGAGCGTGATCACGGGACGTGTCACATCCAGCGACTTCACCACGATCCGTCGGTCGAGCAGATCGCGCGGATCGTAGCTGACGCTGATCGGACCGCTGCTCAGAAACGGCGTGCCGTCGGCGCTGCGGATGTCGATCGAGTCGATCGTGATGTCGGTGAACAACGTGCCGCTCACCTTACCGACATACAGCGTGCCCGGGATAGCCGCCGAGATCGCCGGGACCACGACGCGCATGATCACCGCACGACCACGGTCGGTTTGCGTGAGCGCCGCGACACCGCCCACGAGCAGTGCCACAATGGATAAGAGCACGGCTGCCGTCGCGAGCACGACTGTGCGCCGACGGATGCGACGCGATCCGCGTTTCTCGACGAGCGGCTCGTCGTCCCGCAGTTCGTCGTCCCGCAGTTCGTCGTCCCGCCGTGCGTCGGGCGTCGATTCATCGCGCATCAGAACGCCTGCCCGATCCAGATACTCGGATTCAAACGCCCGAGGAAGCCCGTGCCGCGCGTGGGGCGGAAGCTATTCGGACAGCCACCCGCTTCCTGCTCCGGAGGCGCGCCGCTGGTGCCTGAGGCGTTCACCGACAGCCCGTTGCCGGGACTCACGCAGTACAGTGGCGCGACCCCCGCTTGCAGCGGGGCGTTGTAGTACGCCGCGCCCGCCGGCAAGCGATAGCCATTGTAGCCCAGGTCCACGCGAATCGCGCCGAACGGTGACGCAATGCGAATCCCCATGCCGGGCGTGATCTTCACCGCCGGCCCTTCTTCACTCAGCGATACCGCCCGCGACGACGCCCCACGATTCCACAACCGGCCCGCGTCGGCAAACACCGCGATCTGCAACAGCCGCGGTGCGAGTGGACTCGGAAACTGTGCTTCAAGGTTGCCCACCACCAGCATGTTGCCACCGGTGGGCACCACACGCTCAGTGATCGACGTGGAGTCGGCGCGGTACAATGTCTGTCCGTTCGCGCTGACGGTATCGTAGCGACTCACGATGTAGACAGCCGGCCCGAGCTCGTTTTGCCGGAAGCCACGCACCGTGGTGGGGCCACCAGCGTACAGGCGCTCCTGCGGCGGAATGAATCCGCCCGTCCGCGGCGTCCTGCCGCCACCGTACACGACGCCGGCGCGCAAATGCGTCACCAGGGTCACCCCGTCACGCAACGCACGGTACCACGACACGTCACCCGTACCACGATTGAATTGCTGCGAGCGGTCCGAGCCGATGAGCGTACTCGCGTGCCGCACGTTGAACCGCATGGTGGTACCACCGGTGGGACGCAGCGGATCGTTCAATCGCTCGCGCACGACCGAATACTCGAGCGCGGCCAGCCGGTTGTTGCGCTGCAGAAACGTGCGTGACTCGTTATCGCAGGCATTGAACACCGCGCAAAAGAACGCGGGCTCCGCCTCAGTGCGCCCCAGCTCCACCTGATACGACATCGTGCTCGGCATGCGCGCGATGGGGAACGGATCGGTCACTGACAACACCCCACCAATCGGCGTACGACGCAAGAACGCCTTGTACTCGGACAGCGTGGAGCTGAAGAGCGTGAGCGACGGAACGCGCGACTGATTGGCGCGCACCGGCTGCTGCACCGTCATCGACGTGTAGTAATTCAGCGTGCGGCTGTACGGATCGCTTCGTGCCTGTCCCTGACAGAGATTCGGCGCGCCATCGAGTGGACTGCCGATGCCGATTTTGCTCACGCGGCCGGTGAGTTCAAGCCGCTGCGCGTACGGCAGGAAGTCGCGATCGGTGAGTGAGCCTTGCATCCGGAAGCAATCGAGCGTAGCCCACCCCAGTCCACCGCGTGCCGCCCAGCGATCGCCTTCCACGAGACGTACCACGAGGTTCACGATCGAATCGCCGGCCGGTTGGATGCTGTCGGGCTGTAGATCCACCCGCTGAAACGCGTCCGTCTGATAGAGATTGCGTTGCGCGTCGATGATCGCCCGCGCCGAATACCAGTCACCCGTTTTGAGCGCCATGGCACGACGCACGGTGGCGTCCGAGACGCGGCGATTGTCGGTCCCCGCATCCACCTCGAGTGCGATACGACCCAACTTGGCCCGCACACCCGGCACCACCGAGACTTCGACATCGGCAGTGCGCAACACGGTGTTCGTGGTATACGCGACGAGCGCTTCGGCCTGCGGCCAGCCCTTGTTACGCAGCCGACGCACCAAGGTGTCGCGACCAGCTTCCAACGCGCCGCGATCGAACACGCCACCGACCGCCAACGGGAAGTCGCGCGCCGCCTCTCGTACCTCGGGGTTGAGATCGAGCCCCAGCAGCGCGAGCGCCGTGATGCGCATCGGCTCGCCTTCGTGTATCGTGAACGTGATCTCGATCACACCGGGCTTCACGGTGGTGACGGTCGTGTCCACGGTGACGTCGAGAAAACCACGTCGACGGTAGAGGATCTCGAGGCGCTGCACGTCACGCGTAAACTCTACGGGATCGAGGCAACGCCGCTCGCCCAAGAACGGCACTCCCGGGAAGGACGACGGGGCCGTCGCCACCGTGGCCACGAGCGCCGCCGCCGGATATTCGCGATTTCCGGCGAACCGGAGCGCACGAACCTCACGGTCGCCGCGATCACAGGACAGATCCTGGGCGGCGGCCGGACGCGCGACCGAAAGTGCTGCGAGCGCGAAGAGGAGATGGACGAGAGGTCGCACGTTCTATAGCGTTGAAGCTCACGTGGGATCGTCCTTCAGTCAACCGCACATGCCATCGATTCGCCCGTCACGATCGTTCTTCTCGCTGCTTTCGCGGTGCGCCATGGTCGGTACCATGCTGACAGGCTGCCGCAGCGGCGAGGCGATCCCTGACCGTCACGCGCTCATCGACTCACGCGATTGGTACGATCCGCGGTCGCTCGATCCCGCCAAAGCCACCGACGTCCCCAGCGGACGCGCCGTCGCCTATCTGTTCGACGGCCTCACCAAATTCACCCCCGCCGGCGAGTTACAGCCGTCGATCGCGCGGTCCTGGGACGTCTCCCCCGACGGCCTGCGCTACACCTTCCACCTGCGCGCCGACGTCCGCTTTCACGACGGGGCGCCGCTCGTTGCGCGCCACGTCGCGCAATCGTTCCGCCGCGTGCTCGACCCGGTCACGAAAGGTGGTACGGTGTGGCCCCTGTACCCGATCCAGGGCGCGCGCGCCTTCGCCGACGGCAAAGGCACCGCACTCGGCATTGAGACACCCGACGATACGACCGTCGTGATCACACTCGACGAGCCGTTCGCGATCTTCCCGAAGCTGCTCGCGATGCCGGTGGCGTCGATCCTGCCCGACTCGATCGGCGTCGACTTCAGCGAGCACCCCGTCGGCACCGGCCCGTGGAAGCTCGTGGAATGGAAGCATGACGATTACCTCAAATTCGCCCGCAACGACACGTACTTCGGCGGCGCACCGTCCATCGACACGCTGATCGCCCGTATCATCCCCGAACCGTCCACGGCGGTCGCGGAGTTCGAAGCCGGCACGGTCGACATTCTCTATGTGCCCGAAGACCAAACGCGCGACTGGGAAGAGACCGATACCAAGAAGGCCACACTGGTGAGCGCGCCCGCACTTCGCTTGTGGTACATGGGCGTGAACGTGACGCGCGGCCCGCTCAAAGACGTTCGCGTGCGTCAAGCCATCGCGCAGGCGATCGATGTGCCGACGCTCCTCGCGCAGCTGCTCGCCGGCCGCGGCACCCTCGCCGCCGGCGTCATCCCACCCACACTCGAAGGCTTCGACAAAGCGCGACAGCCGTACGCCTACGACACGCTCGCCGCGCGAAAACTCCTCGCCGACGCCGGCTACGCCAACGGCATCGACCTCGAACTTTGGAGCTCGCAAACGGCCCCCATGCCGCGCCTGGCGCAGGCGATCCAAGCCTACCTCGCCACCGTCGGCATTCGTATCAAACTCGTGCAGCGCGATGCCAGCTCCATGCGCGCCGCCGCCCGCGCCGGACAGACCGACCTCGTGGTCAAGGACTGGTACGCGGACTACCCCGACGCCGAGAACTTCCTGTATCCGCTGCTGCATAGCGCCAACCGCGGCGCTGGTGGCAATGTGTCGTTCTTCAGCAATAGCACCTTCGATGCGCTGGTGGATCGCTCGCGACGCGAGAGCGATGCGACGGTCCGTGCGGGGCTGTACCAACAGGCAGACTCGGTGGGATACGCGCAGGTCGGCATGGTCCCACTGTTTTTCTACAACGAGGTCTATGCCGTGCAGCCATGGATCAAAGGGTTCGAAGTCCCGGTGATTTTTAATGGGCAACGATGGGAAAGAGTCACGATGGGGACGGAGAAAGGGCGCTAGGAGTAAACGGCGCTAGGAATTGGGGGCGCTAGGAGTAAACGACGCTAGGAGTTAGGGGCGCTAGGAGTAAACGGCGCTAGGAATTAAGGGCGTTGAAAGGCGCGGGCGGGCGGAGTTTTGGTGAGAGTGGTTTGGGGACTCGACCGTATCGTGCGTCATGCCAAACCACTTCAACCTCCGCGTGTACGACGCCGCGTGTGAACTGAGCCGCGTGGTGCATGAATCCCTCGAGGCCCACGACGTGACGCGCGTACCGGGGCTTCGCGGACAGCTCATCGAAGCCGCGGGCTCGATCGCTGCCAATACCGCCGAGGGCGCCGGGCGCGGCTCGGGCCTATCCGAAATTTTGTGTGTGAGGCGTGAGTTACCGACGGGGGTGCGTAAAGCGCTCGCCAAAAAAGATCGCAAATTGATTCATGGCGTCGTGCCACGCGTGGACGGACCGCGTGGGCGGCGCCTGCACGTTGCGAATCGCCAGCCAGAGGAGCTTGCTCGCGGCCTCGTCGGTTGGGAAGTGTCCGCGGGTTTTGATGATTTTGCGGAGTTGCATATGCAGACTCTCAATCGCGTTGGTGGTGTAGATGAGTTTGCGCACGGCCGGTGGAAAGGCGAAGAAGGGAATGACCTGCTCCCACGCGCGCTCCCAGCTGCGCACGATCGTGGGATGCTGTCGCCCCCAGGGACTCTCGGCAAAGGCGGTGAGTGCTGCCCGCGCGGCCTCGGCGGACGGTGCGGTGTAGACCGGTCGGAGCGCCGCGGCGAGCGGTTTCCGCTGCGACCAGCTCACGTACGTCAGGCTGTTGCGGATCAGGTGCACGATGCACGTCTGCACGGTGGTCTGCGGAAAGGCCGTCTCGATCGCCTCCGCGAGACCGGTCAGGCCATCGACGACGGCAATGAGGATGTCGTGTACGCCCCGCGTCTTGAGCTCGTTGAAGACCTTGAGCCAGAACTTCGCGCCCTCGGTCTGCTCGATCCACAAGCCCAAGACGTCGCGCGTCCCGTCGGCGAGCACCCCCAGCGCGACGTACACGGCCTTATTGCGCACGACGCCGTCGTCGCGAATCTTGACGCGCAGGGCATCGAAGAAGATCACGGGATACATCGGCTCGAGCGGACGTTGCTGCCACGCGGCGACTTCGGCGAGGACTTCATCGGTCACACTACTGATGAAGTCGGGCGAGACCGTCGTGCCGTACTGCTCCGCCAAGAACCCCTGGATCTCGCGCACGGTCATGCCCCGCGCGTACATCGCGATGATCTTGTCGTCGAAGCCCGTGAAGCGCCGCGCGTGCTTCGGGATCAGGATCGGCTCGAAGTCGCCGTCGCGGTCGCGCGGCACGTCAATGCGCACCGGGCCGTCGTCGGTGAGCACCGTCTTCCCCGTGTGCCCATTCCGGTGATTGGCCTGCCCCGCCGGACGCGGCTCCCCGTCGCGGTAGCCCAGGTGATGACTCAACTCGGCCCCCATCGCCCGCTCAATCAGGGCCTTCTTAAACGCCATGGAGGCCGCCTGCACCTCGGCGGCCGTCATGGGGCCTTTCACCAACTCATCTAACAACGCGGCGGGAATGGTGATCGCCGGCACGGCCGGATCGGCTCCGGCTGACTTCACTTTGCGTGACATATCGACTCCGTTGTGGTGTCATGATATGCCTCGCACACAAAATTCCTGATAGGTCCCGCGGCTCAGCGGCGAGGTTTCTCAATCACCTGCGCATTGCACTCGGTTCCGCGAACGAAACGCGCACCCATCTCGCCCGCGCGCGAAGCGAAGCCAGACTGCCAACCAAGCCATATTTTCTCTGCGATGCCAAAGCGCTCGTCACCGCCCGCATGCTCGCGTCGCTGATTCGGAGAATCGAGGAGGATGAAGCCCGCCGTGAAAACGAGGCTCGTGCATAGGGCAGCGCCCCTAATTCCTAGCGCCCCTAATTCCTAGCGCCCCTAATTCCCAGCGCCGTTCACCGTCCCAACCGCCCCATTCGCTCGCCCTCTTCCTTCCTTCTTCGCCCGATACAGCGCCGCGTCCGCCCTTTCCAGCCACGCGTCCACGCCTTCGGTCCCGCGGTACACTGCGTAGCCGGCACTCGTGCTCAGCGCTGGTGCCTCGGTGGCGAACGGGGCGCGCGTCGACGCGACGTGGTGGACGAAACGTTCGGCCAATCGGGCGGCGACTTTCTCGTCGGTGCCGGTCAATACCACTGCGAACTCGTCGCCGCCGATGCGGCAGGTCACATCAGATTCGCGCAGAAACACCTTGGCCAGACTGTCAGCGATGGCCTGCAGGGTGGCGTCGCCGGCCGCGTGTCCGTAGCTGTCGTTGATCTGCTTTAGATGATCGAGATCGATCAGCACCAGTGAGACTGGCGCGCGATTGAGCGTGTGAATGTGGACCGCGCGCTGCGCGGCACGGTCGAAGCGCTTGCGATTGCCGAGTCCGGTGAGGGTGTCGGTTTCGCTTTCGCGCTTCGCTTCTTCGAGCTGCGAGCCCAGTTGGTCGATGCGTTCGGCCAGCATGCCGAACGCGACCTGCTGCGTATCGCGGCGGCTGCGTGAGATGTCCGTGATCGCCGAGATCGCTTGGAGCACTTCGTCCTTCACGGCGTGGGTATCGATGCCGTGAATCGCCGTTTGGACCCGTGAGATCTGGACCGACGTGGCCTCGTCGGCCTGCAGGTCGGCCTGCGCCACGGTGTGTACGCGCTCCACACAGGCCCACAGGGCGTCACGGAGATCGGAGAGCGCCGACTCCACGTAGCGCTTCTCTCGGCGCCGATGGTCGGCGAGTGCGCGGGCGGCGCCGCGGTAGTCGCGCTGCGCGGCGCTGAGCGACGAGGCACCAGCCGACTGCTCGATCGGAACGCCCAACACCGCATGACGCCGCCACCGCTCCAGCTCCGCTCCCGCGTCACTCGAGGACACATCGGGCAAGTCGAAGCTCCCCTTCGCGTAGGCGGAAAGCACCTGACCGAACGCGTCAAGTAGAGGCGCCATCTCGAAGGCGTCCGTCGACGTGTCCAACGGCGCGGCGGGTGACGGGGCTTCGGAAGCGGAGCGACGAAAGAACATGAAGCAGACCAAAAGGAGAATCGGGTCATCCCCGCCTTCGTCGGCGGGATTCGACTGAGAGTATCGGCCCGACTCCCACGGGGATTAATGTTGCTGACATGCTGTCGCTGCTCGCCCGCCGTCTCCTGCTCTCCCTGCCCACACTGGCCGGGGTGCTGGTCGTCGTCTTTCTCCTCCTCTATGTCGCGCCCGGGGATCCCGTGCAGGCCATGGTGGGGGAACGCGCCGACCCGGCCACGATTGCGCGGCTTCGCGCCGAACTCCGCCTCGACGACCCGTTACCGGCGCAGTTCCTCCACTACGCGAGTGGCGTGCTACAGGGAGACCTGGGGCGATCGTATGTCACCAACCGCCCGATCATCAGCGACATCGCCGAACGATTTCCCCGCACCCTACTGCTGGCCACGGCCGCGATGCTGCTGGCCACGATCAGCGGCGTCACCATCGGCGTCCTTGCCGCCGTACGCCCCAATGGATGGTTCGATCGACTCGCCCTCGCCACGACGTATCTCGGGATTTCCTTCCCGGTATACTGGATCGGCCTGCTGCTGATCCTGCTTTTCGCGGTCACGCTGCGCTGGCTGCCGGCCTCGGGTTACGGCCGCATCGAGTTTCTCATACTCCCGGCCCTCGCACTCGGCTCGCGATCCATCGCCTACCTCGCCCGCATCACGCGTTCCTCGATGCTTGAGGTACTCGGCGCCGACTTCGTGCGCACCGCCCGCGCCAAAGGGCTGACCGAGACCGGCGTGATCGTGCGCCACGCGCTGCGCAACGCGCTCATTCCGGTGATCACGGTCATCGGTCTCGACTTCGGCGCCTATCTCACCGGCAGCATTCTCACCGAAACGATCTTCAGCTGGCCGGGGATCGGCCGCTATGTCGTTATGGCGATCTCACGACGCGATCTGCCCGCCGTGCAGGGCGCCGTCCTGTTCCTATCGGTCGTCTTCGTGCTCGTGAATCTGATCACCGACCTCGCGTATCAGAAAGCCGATCCGCGCGTGCGGGCGTGAGTCGACGCGTCAGCCCAATGGCTTCGCGCCATCGCGGCGCGTGAACAGCAGCGTGTGACGTGGGCCGGCACGCGTCACCTTCATCATGTTGATCTGGTCGTTGAAAACATCGCTCATGAGTCGATTCCGGACCTGTGCATCGCGAAGTGTGCGTGCCGCTCCCCGTACGCACACGACGATCACCGCGCCGTCGCGCTTGGCGCCGCACCACGTCAGCGGCACCCGTATCGGTGTGCCACGATCATCACGGGTGACGAACTCCAGCCGCTGGATCACGTAACGAAACATCGCCGAGTCCGGCGGGAGCGCATCGTGACGCGGATCCGCTGCAGGCCGGCCGGACACGACAGCGGAGAAGTCGTCGGCGAATAGGCGAATAGAGACAGCGAGCACCCCGGTTTCGGCCGTATACAAAACGGTGGAAATCGTGGTGTGCAGCGGGTGCGCGCTGGCACTGGCTGGCACCCCAAGAAGCAAGACAGCGGCGAGCATTCCCGATTGCACGACCTGACGCGCAGTCAAAACCGCGACGCGGTGTGCGACGGAGGAGCGGAAGTGAACCACGCGCCTATTTACCGTTCCCACTGGCCACGGCGTGACGAGCGATACGCGAGGAGAGTTCGTCGAGCGCCGCGCGCGCACGGCGCGGTGCAGCGTGATCAAAGTCGGGCGCGATCTTGAGTGCTCGCTCGAGATAGTCGCGGGCGGCATCCAAGTTGCCGGCGGCGCGCTCGATCATGCCAGCGTGATAGAAGAGCATCGCGTCCTGTGTGCCTTGCGCCAGCGCCGCGGCAATCGCGGTGCGCGCCTCCGCCGTCCGGCCACTCTTGTGCAGCGCCCACGCCAGCAAGTCGTACCCATACACGTCGGGCCGCCCAACGACCTCGGCTTGTGCTGCCGCGAGGACCGGCGGCACGCGTTGGCCATGATCAAGCAGGTACAGACTCCACGCGCGATGATAGGTGCCGGGCTGCTGGCCAACGGCGACTTCCATGGTCTCGAAGTATTCCATGGCCCGCGCGCTGTCACCGAGCGCCGCATACGCATCGCTGACAATGCCGAGCGTCGCGGGATCGAGCGACACGGCGATCGCGCTGTCACCGAGCGCGATCGCTTGCGGCCAGTCATGACGGATGGCCGCGAGGCGTGCCGACGCGGCGAGCAGGCGATGGTCGCTGGGGCTACGCTGCAATCCGCTGTCCAAGGCGGCCGCAGCGCGGGCGAGACGACCCTGCCGCAGCTCGAGATCACTGGCGCGCAGGTAGAACCAGGCGGCCTGTTCACGCGGCATGCTCGCGGTGCGCGTCACCGTGTTGAGCGCCGCCCGAAAGAGTCGGCGCGCACTCGCGGTATCACCACGGATTTCGGCCCATCGTGCCAAGCGCGGTGCGACGGCAAGCGAGGCGCGACCCTCGGGGCTGATGGACGCAAACGCATCGCGCGCGCCGACATAATCGCCCGCTTCGATACATGCTTCGCCGAGCAGACTTTGGTAGCCGTCGACACCCGGTTCTGCCTCGACGAGGTGCTGTGCCGCGTCGCGCGCCTCGGCAAACCGATGTTGCGCGAGCAGCGACGACGCCAGCACGGCGTAGGCCGCGCCGTTCCTGCTCTGTCGAATCGCAAGCGAGGCACGCGCGGACCGTTCTGCGCGCAGGTAGTCCTCGAAATCATTGCGCTCACGCGCGCGCTGCAGGTAGAGGGTACCGACCTGCAGCCGGTCAATCGCGCCCTGCGGATCCGCCATCACGCGTGCTTCATAAAAGTCGATGTCCGCAGAGCGACGCGCGAACTCCGCTTGGACAGCGGTCGCCGCAACGGCGCGTGCTTCCGTCACTCGCGCGCTGGCCTCGCGCGCTTGCCACCAGGCACCACCAACGATGGCAAATCCCATCGCCAGCGTCCCGCTGACAAGCGTCCCCCTCCACCATGGCTTGTTCACACCGCCGCGCTCCACCGTGTGATGTTCAGATTGCGTCCGGCCACCGCGTCGAGGTGACGCGATGGCCGGCCGCACATAGCAATTAGCGCGTCGGTTCGGCGAGGTACGGGAACGTCGTGAGAAACGGCTTGTTGTCCGTCGCGTTGACGTTGTCCGTGCAGAGCGGCAGTTCGCCTGGTGCACAGCTTGCGTTCACGGGACTCAGCAGGCTGCTGAAGATCGCGTACAGGCCGATGTCCACCACGTCGTCGGTCAGCAGTCGGCCGCCGTAGCCAGCGACTTGGTTGCCGCCGTTGTACACGGCGTTAATCGGCGGCGCCCAGCGAAGCCAGCCAGCGGTACCGGCCGGTGCCGACGAATTCACGAGGAGCATGTCCGAAGTGGCGTAGAGCACGCTGGAGACAACCTCCGCGTACCCACGCTCACGACCCGCAACGTTGACGATGAAGTTTTCGGTCTCGGTGCGGAACGCGCCCGGTGCGTAGGGCATCATGCGGTTGTAGGCGTCATGATTGGCCTTTGCAATCGTGACTTCGGAAACGAGCGGATTGCCGAGGAACTCGACCTGCTCGTAGACCTTTGCGGCGTTGGAATTGATCCTGCCGAGGCTCGCATCAGCGACGCCCATCGGCGTCTCGTCCGCGCAGCCGACGGCAGCGGTGAGGGCGAACAGCGCGGTCGCCATTGTGAACTTTGCAAGACGCGTACGCATCATCGCTCCCTGGGGTATGTGTGTCGTTGTCATCGCGCGCTCAGTTGGTGGCCAACGTGTTCTTGCGCGAGTTGCTCGTGGTGCCCCAGACGCCGAAGCGCGGGCGCGAGCCGTTCGCCGTGATTTCCGCGAGCGGCAGCTCGACGACGATGGCGAGGTCGTTAAAGCCCGTCAGGAAGTCGCGGGCGGCGTCGCGCGGCCGGAACGTGAGCGGGCCCTGCGTGATCGCTGAGAGCGGGCCACCTTCTGGCTTACGGTCGGGCAAGATCGTAAAGAACTGCTCGAGGTCGATGTAGAACGGGTCGTCGCGAGGACCGGCGAACACTTGCATGCCCGATGCGGCGCCGAGGTTCTCATTCACATTTCCCTGGATCTCGCGCTTTCCATTCACCAGCGTGTTCGTGGTGCCCACTTCGTTCGGGGCTACCGGACCCTGCACGCGGATCTTCTGGTTACCGGGTTCACCCGTGAACGTGAACTGGAACACCAGGTCCTCACGACCGTCTCCGGTGTTGTCGATCTTGAGCTGATACAACACATCGTTGGCGTCGCCGAAGGCGGCGGTCGACGTGGCGGCCGGGGTGATCGGCGACTGTGTGCCGAGCACGAATACCACACGGTCGGGGCTGGATCCGGGGAACGCGTACACGTCGTTCACATCGTACTTCGGATTGAACTCGACGAGCGGCGTGTCCATATGGTCCGACGCGACGGCGATCGCGGCGGTCGCGACCGTTACGGTCACCCCGACGACGACGGCGCGTGTCCACTTTGTCCAACTGCGTAATACGGGTTGCTTCATGTTGCTCTCCAGAAAGGGCGAGACGTTCACCTGCGTCGTGCACGGAGTACGCCGGCAGTTCGCAGTTGGATCTCTCTCTCACACACTTTCTGGGCCGCAATACCGGCCTCAACGCGAGTTGAGGCGAGGTTTCTAGTCGTCCTTCTGCCCGAATACCGCCAGATTCGACGAATGTCCCGGTGCGACTTTCTTGTCGGGATAGATCCAATGCACGGCCTGATTCACGGCGATGGCGGCTTCCGAGAAGCCGGACGCAATCAGCTTGAGCTTGCCTGGATACGTCGTGATGTCGCCGGCGGCATACACACCCGCGCGACCCGTTTCCATTGACGTCGACACCTTGATTTCGTCCTTCTCGATGTCGAGGCCCCATTGGAGGAGTGTCCCGAGATCGGAAACGTAGCCGAGCATCGGAAGCACCGCGTCGCACACAATCTCGCGCGTTTCCTTCGTCTTCATGTTCTTGAGACGCACCCCCGTGATGCGGTCAGCACCCGCGATGGCGTCGATCTCATGGAACGTGTATACGGCCACGTTACCGCTAACGTCGGCGGCGGCGGCCTGCACTTCCGACACCGTGGCCGCGTGCGCACGGAAGCGGTCGCTGCGATGCACCAGTGTGACCGACTTCGCCTTGTCGCGCAGCTGCGCGCACCAATCGAACGCCGAGTCACCGCCGCCGATGATCAGCACATCGCGATCGCGATAGGCTTCGGGGGTGGAGACCAGCGCGTCGACGCCGCGGCCATACCATTCTGCGGCGAACGGCTGCGGCAGCTTGCGCGGAGCGAACGCGCCGATGCCGGCGGCGATCACTACGGCGCGCGTGGGAAAACGGTCCGTCTCCGTGACCAGCACGAAGTGGCCGTCCTCTTCCTCGAGGCCGACCACGCGCTGGCCCAAGTGCGCGGGGATACCGGTGTCCTGATGGAACTGCCTCGCCTGCTCCGTGAGATTCCGGACGAGATCTTTCGCGAGCACCCGCGGGTAGCCCGCCACGTCGAAGATGTATTTCTCCGGGTAGAGCGCCGTCAGCTGGCCGCCCAGTTCAGGCAGGGCGTCGACGATCTGGGCCGACGCGCCGCGCATGCCGGCATAGAACAAGGCGAACAGGCCCGTGGGGCCACCGCCAATGATGGTGAGATCACGAATAGGATGGGACGTCATACGTGAAGATAACGGCGGAGTAGGGGGTAGGGGGTAG
>JBBQAK010000022.1:0-16946 GCA_038316215.1 Gemmatimonadales bacterium
GCTCAAGTATCTCCGGTTGTCGGGACGGAGCGACGAGCAGGTCGCGCTGGTGGAAGCGTTCACCAAGGCACAGGGCCTCTTCCGCACCGACGCCACCCCCGACCCGGTGTTCACCGACACGCTGGAGCTCGACCTCAGCACGGTGGTGCCGAGCCTGGCCGGCCCCAAGCGTCCACAGGATCGCGTGCCGCTCTCGCAGAGCAAGGCGATGTATCGCGAAGCACTCGCGGCGCAGCGCGCGGCCAATGGGATCGTCAACGGCAACGCCGCGGCGACGATGGTGGCTGAGGGCGGCCCGGCCGATGTGGTTGGCGTGGCGCTCGAGTATCGGGGCCAGAAATTCACGCTATCCGACGGCCATGTGGTCATTGCGGCCATCACGAGCTGCACCAACACGTCCAACCCGAGCGTGATGCTCGCAGCGGGACTTCTGGCGCAGAAGGCGGTCGCGCTCGGCCTTGAGACCAAGCCGTGGGTGAAGACATCGTTGGCGCCGGGCTCCAAGGTGGCCACCGACTACTTCATCAAAGCCGGTGTGATGGATTCGCTCAACGCGCTCGGCTTCAACGTGGTAGGCTACGGCTGCACGACGTGCATCGGCAACTCGGGACCGCTGCCCACCGTGATCAGTGAAGCGATCGACACGGGCAAGCTGAATGTGGCGGCGGTACTCTCGGGCAACCGCAACTTTGAAGGCCGCGTGAATCCGCAGACCCGCTTCAACTACCTCGCGTCGCCGCCGCTCGTCGTGGCCTTCGCGCTGGCCGGTCGCATGGACATCGACATGGCCACCGAACCGCTCGGCATCGGCCGTAATGGACCGGTGTTCCTGCGCGACATCTGGCCGACGGCGCAGGAAGTGGAAGACACGATTCTGTCGAGCGTGAAGCGTGAGCAGTTCACCACGCAGTACGCCAACGCGTTCCTCGGTGACGAGCACTGGCAGGCCATCGAAGCCAGCACCGGCGCGCGCTACAACTGGCAGGCGGATTCGACGTACGTGCAGAACCCGCCGTACTTCGACGGCATGACGATGACACCGCCGGGCATCCGCGCGATCACGAACGCGAAGGTCCTCGGCATGTTCGGCGACTCGATCACCACCGACCACATCTCGCCGGCCGGTTCGATCGCCGGGGCGAGCCCGGCCGGCAAGTATCTGCTGTCGCTGGGCGTCGAGAAGAAGGACTTCAACTCGTACGGCGCGCGCCGCGGCAATCATCAGGTGATGATGCGCGGCACGTTCGCGAACATCCGCCTCAAGAACGAACTGACGGGCGGCAAGGAAGGGTGGTGGACAGCCACCGCACCGGGCGCCGAGCCGGAAGCGCTGTACGACGTCGCGATGGCGCGTCAGAGCGCGGGCGTGGCGCAGATCGTCATTGCCGGCAAGGAGTACGGCACCGGTTCGTCACGCGATTGGGCCGCCAAGGGCACGATGTTGTTGGGCGTGCGGTCGGTGATCGCGGAAAGCTTCGAGCGCATTCACCGCAGCAACCTGGTGGGTATGGGCGTGCTGCCGCTGGAATTCGTGAACGGCGAAACGCGTCAGTCGCTGGGGCTCACGGGCTTCGAGACGTACGACATCGTCGGACTCGATGACACGCTCACGCCACGCGCCACGCTCACGGTGAAGGCCACCGCGGCCGACGGTTCAACGAAGTCATTCAGCGCCCGGTGCCGGATCGATACGCCGGAAGAGATGCAGTACTACAAGAACGGCGGGATTCTGCCGTATGTGCTGCGAAGCTTGGTGGGGAAGTGGAAAGCAGTATGGGGTAAGAAGTACGGGGAAGACCAACGGGCTGCGGAGAGGTTCTCTCTCTGCAGCCCGTTTCCGTACTCCCTACTCCGAACTCCCTACTTCGTCTTTAGTCTTCGCGCCCATCTTTATTCTTGTCCTTGAACGCGCGGAATGCGCTCCGGATGTTGTTCTGCACCTGCGCCCGCACTTGGCCTGGCGTATTCGCTGCGGAGGGTGAGTAGAGCCCGCCGGACGAACGCAGGAACCACGTGCTCAGATCGATCGTGACGGTTACGTCGTCGCCGCCGGTGCCGACGACGAGCGGCTCGGCGAGTGGCACGGTGAGCTTGGCGTTCACATCGTTCACGAACGTGAAGGGCGTTCCGTTGAACGTGCCTTCAAGTCGCAGGCTGATGTCGCGGAAGTCGGGATTGGCCTGACGAAAGGCGAGGTCGGCGGAGTCGCCGCCGGTCACCTTGTGCAGCCACAGACGGATCGACGAATACGTGCCGGCCGGCACTTCCACGGCCACACGTGCGCCGTCGGCGCCGTTCACTGGGACGTCGACGAGATACGGTCCCACGCGGATCACGGCGCAGTCCTCGTCATCCTCACGTCGCGACGACGAGTTCGACGACGAGTTCGACGACGAGTTCGACGATGACGACGACTCGTCATCGTCATCATCCGAACACACGGCGGACGCCGACTTGAGCTTCACGTTGCGCACCACGAGTTGCGCCTTCGTGACGACGAGGACGTCGCCGTCTCGCGTGATCGTCATCCCGTTGGCGGATGTGGTGATCGTGGGTGTCGTGCCGGGCACGCTTGACGCGCTCCCGTTGACCGACGCGGCCATCAGCGCCGATGCACTCGACGTGCGCGCCAGCTGGAAGCCAACGCCAACTTTGTTCGCCGACGACGGACCGGTGCCGTCGCTGCAGGCGGACACCGCGATCGCTGCGAGCGCAACCGCGACACCCGACACGGTGCGTGAAAGGCCGGCACGCCACACGCGACCGGTGACCATGGACGGAATAGTCTGCATAGTGATGGTTCTCCCTAGGGTGCATCATCAGCGGCACCGGCTGGATCGTGCCACAGCGGGCCGAGCGGGTACACCGGTAAGTTGGTGATCACGGGGCGTTTGCCCCGTGATGTAACGCACGAGCCGGCGAGAAGGACTGTCACAGGGCTGGCATGCTGACGCACGTCCTGTGATCGCCGTCGCTAAAACCGCATAGACATGATGTGTTCTCCATTTTCGCGTCCCCGCACGGTTGAATGGGTAGCCACCGCATGACCGCACCGATCATGCTGTTGGTGAACCCGGTGGCGGGACGTGGCCGGGCTATCCGCGTGGCGCGCGCCGCGCACGACGCCCTGTGTGCCGCGGGACTTCGCGTGGACCTACGCGAGACCCGCGAGCGAGGCGACGAGGCGCGCATCGCGAGTGAGGCGAGTGCGACCGGCGCGCGAGCACTGGCGGTGGTCGGTGGCGACGGTGCCATCAGTCACGCCACACGAGGACTGCTCGAGGGTGAAGCACGCGGCGGCACGCGGATACCACTGGCGATCCTCGCGGCAGGCACGGGCAATGACTTCGCGAAGTCGCTCCAGCTTCCGGTCCACGATGTGCGCGCGATGGCGGGGCACATCGCGGCCGGCGTCACGCGCGAGGTCGACGTGGGCTATGTCGACGACGTGCCATTCGTCAACGCCGCGGGATTCGGCTTCGACGTCGAGGTCCTGCAGCGCATGCGTACGCCCGGGCTGTTGCGCGGCACCGCGGCGTATGTGAGCACCGCACTTGGCGCGCTGCTGGGCTACGGCGGATTTCGTGCCCGCCTCGACGACGCCTCGCCTGACGCAACCGCGGATCATCTCATGATCGTGCTCGCCAACGGACGCTATTTCGGCGGGGCATTTGATATCGCACCCGATGCCCGCGTCGACGATGGTGCACTTGACTACATCGGCATTCGCCAGATCGCGCCACTGGCTCGTCTGGCGCTGTTTGCGCAAGCCATCCGCGGACGACATCTCGTTTCTCCGAGCGTGTCCTTCCGTCGCGACCAGGTGTTTCGGCTGCACTTCGATTCCCCGCCCCACTTCGAAACAGACGGCGAGTTGCAGGTCGCGCGCACCCGCGATGTGGAGGTTCGCGTAGCCCCCCGCGCCCTCCGCATGATCGCCGTTCATTCAGAGCGCCCCCAATTCCCAGCGCTCGTAATTCCCAGCGCTCGCAATTCCCAGCGCCCCTAATTCCCAGCGCCCCTAATTCCCAGCGCCCCTAATTCCCAGCGCCCCTAATTCCTAGCGCCCCTAATTCCCAGCGCCCCTAATTCCTAGCGCCCCTAATTCCTAGCGTCCCTAAATCCCAGCACCATCAGCCGTTCATACCCCCACCATTCCCGCACTGAGTGCCCACAGCCGATCATTGCGTGCGTCATCCGTGGCCCGCGCGGACAATCGCTGCGCAAATGCTTTCCGTCCTTCCTGCTGCCGATTGCCCCAGCTCCAGTGCACGCCACTCTGTTCCGCAAACTCGGGGTCGGCCACGACCTGCGCCACGCGCGCTCCCGAGAGCTCCTGCGTGACATACCCCTTGGTAATGTTTTTCTGGAACCACGGGAAGATCACCTGAAATGCGCGGGGCGCATGACGGAACAGCGGCGTGTCCGCGACGCACCCCGGATAGAGCGTGTTGAAGACGATGCCCGACTCGCTGTGCCAGCGGCGATGCATTTCGCGGGACATGATCATGTTGCACAGCTTGCTGTCCTTGTACGCCTTGCCTGGCTTGAACGCCTTGCCGTCGATCATCGCGTGCGGCGCCTTGAACCCTGCTTCCAGTCCCTCGAGGTTTCCCAGATTGGCCGGAGCGGGAATCGGGATCTTGCCGCCGAATTCTTCGAGATTCGCGGTCACGGTCCCCAGCGTGATCAGCCGCGGCGACGGCGCGCCGGCGGCGCGCGCCTGTTTGAGCGCGGGGAGGAGCAGGTGCGCGAGCAGGAAGTGACCAAGGTGATTCGTCGCCACTGAGATCTCGTATCCCTCGGGCGAGTACATCGGCGCTTTCAATCGCGGCAGATACACAGCGGCATTCAACACCAGGGCGTCCAGCCGACGGCCCGTGGCGTGGAAGTCGGCGGCGAATCTGCGCACACTGGCCTGATCCCCCAGGTCGATGTGCAGCAGCGACCGCTGCGCCTCGGGAATCCCAAGCGCACGCGCGGCGGCCGCACCCTTGGCGAGATCGCGGACTGCCATCACCACGAACCATCCGCGCTTGGCGAGTGCTCCGGCGGCGTGGAGACCGACGCCACTGCTGGCACCAGTGATGATGGCGGTCTGGGGCATCGAGGTGTGCGGCGCGGTCGTTGGCATACCGGCAATCGTAATCCACGACACGCGCGGCGACGAGGCTACGGCCGAATGCGGTGATGCAGAACACCCCGTCACCGGAATCCCGGTGACGGGGTGCGCGCGCCCCTCCACGAAGCACGTCCTGCAACTCCTACTCGTTTCGAACTACGGCTTCTTGATCTGCTGACCAATCAGGCCGCCCAACACGGCGCCGCCCAAGGCGCCGATCGCCCCACCCTTCGCCTTGTCACGCGACGTCGCGATACCGATCGCGGCACCCGTGGCGGCGCCAATGATCGCACCCTTCTGCGTATTGGCGGCACCGCTGCGCGATCCGCTCCCCGACCCTCCGGTCGAACCGCCACCGCTCCCAGAGGGGCTCCCGGCGCTGCTCGTCCGTCGCGCTGTTGACTGCTGCGGCACATACACCACCCGCGTTTGCGGTTGCGGTGCCGGATACCCCGGCGGATACGCTGCCGGCGGATATCCCTGCGGGTATCCCGCCTGGGGATAGCCATACTGTGCCGGGTACTGTCCCGGGTACTGCGGTGCGTATCCCTGCGGATAGCCCATCTCGGCCGGACTCGCGAACTGCGCACGGGTGCCAGGTGCCTGCGCGGCGGCGGCCAGATCGGCCTTCAGTTGCTCGTCGAGCCGCTGGTCGGCTCCGCCGCACGCCGTCAGCACCCCGAAGGCTAAGGGAGCCAGCAGCAACGTGGCGTACCGCATGCGCGTACGGATGTGAGTCATGGATCCTCCTGAGATGATCGAGCTTGCACGTCCCTTCCTAGGCAGGGGTCGTGCCACGCCGAACAGCCCGATTTTCGGTCGATTTGCCCCGGAAACCGATGTTCGGGGTAGCACGTTGTCCTCATGCGGAGTCAGTGACCCGTCTCTCGCGAGCGACACCCCGGCGTCACCGGCCCACACATGGCGGGGCGCAGCGCGGTCGCGTAGCATCCTACGTTCACGGTGACGCGGCATCCGCCGCAGTGCGCCGCATCACTGTTCATTATCCTTCCGGAGTTTTCGATGTCCATTCGCTCGCGTGCCGCTCGCTTCGTCGCGGTGCTCGCTGTCGCCGCAGTTGCTCCGTCCATCGTCGGCGCACAGGCCGCCGCGCCGACCGCGCTCAAGGTCGGCGAGATGGCGCCTGACTTCACCGTCAAGGTGGTCACGTCGGCCGGCGTCGTCGCCAAGCCGTTCAAGCTGTCAGAGCACAAGGGCGAGACCGTCGTGCTCGCGTTCTTCCCGAAGGCGCGCACCAGTGGCTGCACCGTCCAGATGGAGTCGTATCGCGACAAGTACGCGCAGACGTTCCAGGGCGGAAAGAAGGTGACGCTCGTGGGCGTCAGCATCGATGACGACTCGGCGCTCGTTTCGTGGGCCAAGGACGCGAAGTTCCAGTTCCATTTCGCAGCCGACACGGACCGCAAGGTCGGCGTGGCGTACGGCGCCAACGCCGGTGCCGGCTATCACAAGCGTTTTCTGTACGTGATCGATCCGACCGGCAAGATCAGCTACGTCGCGACGCCGTTCAACCAGATGTCGGCCGACGCCTACACGGACCTCGGCAACGCCATTTCACACGCCGGCGGCTCGCACTAAGCGAGCCCGCTCACCGGCGGCGTTCTCTCGGTGAATCCCGTCCAGCATCCCCGCGCCCTGCTCTCGGCACTGTATCGTGCCGCGGTGCAGGGCGCGGCGCCGTTTCCCCGCACACGGGACGCGGTGCGCGCGTGGTTTAAGGATCGGCCGTCGTTGTCGGCGTCTGCGCCGGTGTACGTGATCGCGCTGGGAAAGGCCGCACCCGCGATGATGGCCGGCGCCCTCGATGCGCTCGAACAGCTCGCGCGCACGGCGCACGGCGGCCTCGTCGTTGCCGCGCACGAGCCGAAGCGCGGTGAAGTGGGCAGTGGCCTGCCCCCGCACATTCGCCTGATGGTCGGCGATCATCCGGTACCCGGGCCAGCGTCACTCGATGCCGCCGATGCGCTCGATGATCTGGCGCACAGCATCGACGATGGCAGCATCGTGCTCGTGCTGCTCTCCGGCGGTACGACGTCGCTGTGCGCGGCACCGATCGCCGCGTTGTCGCAGGCCGTCGGCGACGCCGATCGTGCGCAGTCGCACCTCGCCAATCTGGCCGGAACGTTGTTGGAGTCAGGGCTCGCGATTCACGAGATGAATGCGATCCGTCGTCGCGTGCTGCGCTGGGGCGCGGGACGCCTCGCGGTCAGTCTCGTGCAGCACGGTGCCGACCATGTGCCGGTCTTCGCCATCTCTGATGTGATCGGCGACGATCCTGCCGTCATCGGCTCCGGCCCCTGCACCGCCGACCCATTCGACGACGCGACATTTCTGGCGTTGCTCGATGCACACGACATGCGCTCGCGCGTCGAGCGCGTGATGGGCACCGTGCTGGGCTTGGAAGGGGCCGGCGACCCACCGCGCGTACCAACGCGCGATCATCCCGCGTTCGCACGCGTAGGTTACACGCTGGTGGCGCGTAACGCCGATGCCGTGCAAGCGCTGGCGCACGAAGCGCGCGCCCTGAGCATCGCGCAGGTGGTGGTACAACAGACGCCACTCGAAGGGGACGCCGCGCAACTGGGCGATCAACTTGCCCGACTTGCCCTGCAGGCTGCGCCAAACGTGCACGGTGACACGCTGTTGGTGTGCGGCGGCGAGCCCGTGGTGAATCTCCGCGAGGCGGCCGATCGGGCGATGTCGCGCCACGACGACGAGTCGATAGACGGGCCGTGGTCTGATGAACCACTGCGCGGCGGTCGCATGCAGGTCCTCGCGCTCTCGGCGGCGCTGGTACTCGAGGAAGCAGCCGCGCACGGCGACGCGCGCGCCTGGAAAATCAGTGTGATGGCCGCCGGTACCGACGGTCGTGACGGGCCCACCGATGCCGCCGGCGCGATCGTGGACGCCGCCGTGCCGGCGCTGGCCCGCCGTGCCGGCCGGTCACCAGAAGACGACCTCGCCACCGGGCGCTCGTGGTTTCCACTCGATGCGGCCGACGCACTGCTGCGCCCGGGCCCCACCGGCACCAATGTCATGGACGTCATCGCGCTGTTGATTCGCGGCTAACGACCGCTACCGCGCGATCGCAGTGACCTAACACCGTTAGATCTTGACGGTGGCGTCGCATTGTCAAGGTCTGACCGACGCGGTATCGTTGACGATGCCCGCCAAACGCGCGTCCCGTCCCACCGTTCGGCCCTCCACCACCGAACCGTCGCCGGTGGCCAGCGCACAGGCCGCGGCTGCGCCACTCGTGGAAACCGCGTCGCCCGACGCGTATCGTCGGCGGCCTCGGCAGTCCCGCGGGCAGGCGCGGGTGGAACTGCTGCTCGACGCCGCCGCCGCCGTGATCGCCGAGCAGGGCCTGCAGGCCGCAACGGCCGAGGCGATCGCGCTCAGGGCCCGGACCGCGAAAGGCTCCCTGTATCAGTTCTTTCCGAATCGCGATGCCGTGCTGGCCGCACTCGCGCTGCGCTATGCCGACGAGATGCGGGCCATTCACGAGCGGTCGTTCCCGATCGACCCGCACGGCTTGCCCCTCGACCGCCTGATCGACCGTATCGTGAAGCCGTTGGCCGAGTTCCACGATACACATCCGGCCTTCCGGCGCGTGTTCGCAACGGTCGAGGGTCCCGGTGACGACACGCGCGCGGCACCGACGCGCCTACGAGCGCAGCTATTCGACTCGTTCGTGGACCGGCTCGACGTGCTTTTCGCCGCACGCAACCCCACGCTCGCGACCCGCGACCGGCGGCGTATTGCGCTCGTGGCTGCCTCACTCGGGCAGTCATTGCTGGCCCGGCGCGGACGCGCCGTCGCGACCGAAAAGAAGCCGCTGCTCGATGATCTGCGGCGTATTCTGCTGGCGTACCTGCAGCCGGTGCTTGAGCCCCCCGTGGCCAAAGCGAAGCCAGCGACGAAGGCGGCGAAGAAAAAACGGTGATCCAGCCTCGTTGCCCTCGGACTGCGTATCGATGACTTTTCGTTATGGCCAACATCGTGAACATCGGTGTCATTCAAGACACTGCCTCGGATGATCTCGCCAGCAACGTGACGCGCGCGGTAACGCGTGTGCGCGAAGCCGCCGCGCGAGGCGCGCAGATCATCTGCTTGCAGGAGCTCTTCAACGCACCGTATTTCTGCAAGAGCATTAAGCCGGAGCGTTTCGACATCGCCGAGCCGGTCGACGGCCCGACGGTGCATACGTTTCAGGAGCTCGCCAAGGAGCTCGACGTCGTCATCGTCGTGCCGTTTTACGAGCGCGAAGCGGCGGGGCTGTACCGCAACTCGGCCACGGTGATCGATGCCGACGGCAGCGTGCTCGGCACGTATCGGAAGATGCACATCCCGCACGATCCGCTCTTCGAAGAGAAGTACTACTTCGCCCCTGGCGACGTGACCGAGGATCTGCGGCACGATGCACATCCCGGCATCAACGGCTTCCGCGTGTGGCGCACGAAGTACGCGGACATCGGCGTACTGATCTGCTGGGATCAGTGGTACCCGGAGGCCGCGCGCATCACGGCGCTGCTCGGCGCGCAAGTGCTGTTCTACCCGACCGCGATCGCGTGGCATCCCGGCGAGAAGGCGACGTTTGGCGACGCGCAGGTGGATGCGTGGCGCACGGCACAGCGCGCGCATGCGATTGCCAACGGCGTGTTCGTGGCGTCGCCGAATCGCGTGGGGTTCGAGGCGGAGCCGGGTACCGACGGCCTCGAGTTCTTCGGGCATTCATTCATCGCCGACCCGTTCGGGCGTTATCTCGCGCAGGCCGGCACGGAACCCGAGATTCTCATGGCGGCCTGTGACCTTGGCTTGATCGAGGAAACGCGCCGCAATTGGCCGTTCCTGCGCGATCGTCGCATCGATGCGTATGGACCGATCACGCAGCGATGGCTGGCCGGTCGTTGAGTCACCGTAACGAGTTATCCGCACTCGGTCCCGTGCGGATGCCGGCCGAGTGGGAGCGTCATGTCGCGACCTGGATCGGCTGGCCCACGCACGAACCCGATTGGCCCGGCAAGTTCGCACCGATCCCGTGGGTGTACGCCGAGATCGTGCGTGCGCTCGCGCCGCACGAGCGCGTGGAGATTCTCTGTCAGGACGACGCCGTGTGCGACGACGCACGCGCGGCGTTAACGATGCACGGCGTGGATGCCGGCCAGTATCGGCTGCACGTGCAGCCCACCGATCGGGTGTGGTTGCGTGATTCGGGGCCAACGGGTGTCCAGCGTGCCGACGGCAGTGTGGCGCTCGTGCACTGGGGCTTTGATGCGTGGAGCAAGTACGACAACTACGCGCTCGACGTGCATGTGCCGGAGGCGGTCGCGCGAGTGACGTCGCTGCCGCGCGTGGAAGCGATGCGTCACGACAACGGGCAGCGCCTGATTCTCGAGGGCGGTGGCATCGAGACGGATGGACTCGGCACGATGCTGGTGACCGAGGAGTGGCTACTGTCCGATGTGCAGGTACGCAATCCCGGCTTCACGCGGGCCGACTACGAGCGTGCGTTTCACACGTACCTCGGCATCACGCACACCATCTGGCTTGGCGAGGGATGCGTGGGCGATGATACACACGGGCACGTGGACGACATCGCGCGTTTCGTGGCGCCGGGTGTGGTCGTGCTGGCACATGAAGAGGATCCCGCTGATGAGAACCACGCGCGGTCGCTCGAGAACCTGCACCGCTTGCGGCGCGCCAAGGATGCGCGTGGCGAAGCGCTGCGGGTCGTCACGGTGCCGTATCCGCGTGCGGTGATCATGGACGGCACGCGATTGCCGGCCAGCTACGCGAACTTCTACATCGCGAACGGGGTGTGCATCGTTCCCACCTTCAACGATCCGAACGATCGCGTGGCGTTGAACCTGCTCGCGACGCTGTTGCCCGATCATCGCATCGTGGGCATTCATGCCGTGGATCTGGTGTGGGGACTCGGCACGTTGCATTGCCTCAGCCAGCAGCAGCCGGCCGCCACGTCCGTGGCGGTGGCGTCATGACGATACCGCCGACGCCCTCAGGTTCCGACACGCCGCCCGAGCCGGAGCAGAGCGAGTCGCCGCCGAACGACTTACCGCGTTGGGCGCAGAAGCAGAATCTGCAGCGCTCGCTCGAGCAACCGAGTGAGGTGGAGATGGAGGCGTTCATCGGACCGAAGTGGGAGAAAGTGTACCGTCGGAAGATGGCGCCGTTCTTCGAAGAGGCATCGTTTGTGCCGACGTGGAACTGGAGCGCGGCGATCGCGTTTCCACCGGCTTGGTTCTTGTACCGGAAGTTGTATCTGCCGTTCGCGTTCTTTTTCCTGATGCCCGGCATCGCGTTTCGGCTGCTCACGGGTACGGACAAGCCGCTGACGATGGCCGCGATGCAGCTGCCCGAGAATGAGTGGCTGCTCATGATGAATGCGGCGGTGTTCGTGTCCACCATGTTGGCGTCGGGTGGCACGGCCAACTGGTTCCTGTATCGTCGCGCGCGGGCGGCGAACCGGTTGGTGATCCAGCAACAGTTGCCGCCGGGTGAATCTCAGCGGTTACTGCGTCGGGTAGGTGGCGTGAACAAGACGGCGACGGCGCTGTTCGTGGCGCTCTCGATGATGCTTGCCGTAGCAACGATCGGGGGATGACCGGTTCCCTGGGCCCGCGTTCGGTCGTAACCGGGGGTGTGGTGACGCGGATCGCCGCTGGAGTGTTGTTCTACGATGACTGACGCGGAGCTGGTTGTTCGGACCCGCGCAGGAGACCCCGACGCCTTTGGGACATTGGTGTCGCGGTACTACGACGCGTGCTGGCGCTTTGCGTACCACATGCTGGGAGAGCGGGCAGATGCAGAGGACGTGGTTCAGGACTCTTTCTTGCGCGCATATCTCGCCATCGGTCGGTACGACGAGCGCGATCAGTTTCGCGGGTGGCTTTTTCGCATCCTGACCAACCAGTGCCGCAACGCCCTTACCTCCCGCGGTCGTCGCACGCGTCGGTTCGTGCAAGACGAGATCGCTCTTGAGTCCGCGCCCGCCCCTCCACTCGGGCTCGCGACCGGCGTCGAAGACGCCGCGCTCGTGC
Source organism: Gemmatimonadales bacterium (assembly GCA_038316215.1). Lineage (GTDB taxonomy): Bacteria > Gemmatimonadota > Gemmatimonadetes > Gemmatimonadales > Gemmatimonadaceae > Gemmatimonas. The sequence goes on from JBBQAK010000022.1 coordinate 12,205, forward strand.
ACGCGCTCGGCCAGCTCGACCCGCTACAGCGGGAAGCGCTGCTGCTCAAGTATGCCGAAGGATTGGAGTACGGTGAGATGTCCGCGATGACGGGCGCCGGCGAGTCGGCGCTGAAGATGCGCGTAAAGCGCGGCAGCGAGCGGCTGCGCGCCCTGCTCGGGAGGTCGCTTGACTGACGATCGCTCGTCTGGGGCGAACACGCCGAACGACCTCGATCTGTCCACGTTTACCGACGATGCGGCGCTGGTCGCGCGGGTGCGGGCCTCGTACGCGGCGCTCCCGGCACCGGACGCAGCCCAAATTGCCCGCTGTACCACGTCGGTGCTGGCGGAAACGATGCACGCGCCGGCACGTCGCTTCGGCGGATCACGGCGCCCCCGCTGGTGGTGGGGAGCCGCCGCCGCAGCGGTCCTGGTGGTGTCGATCAGCACGGTGGCGGTGCGGCGCAGCGGCAACGTGACGGGGACGCCGCGCCCGATGCAGCCGGTGGGCTTGACCACCGAGCGTGGAGACACGACTCGATTCGACCTCACGCTGCCGAGTATGGCGCGCGAGGTCGCCTTGGTCGGCGACTTTAATGGGTGGGATGAGAACGCCACGCCGATGGTTCGACGCCCCAACGACGGTGCGTGGTCGGCGCAGGTGACGCTGCCGCCGGGCCGGCACGTCTACGCGTTTGTGGTCGACGGAAAGAAATGGCTCGTCGATCCGCTGGCCCCGCAGGTACCCGACGACGGATATGGGCCAGCCAACGCCGTCGTCGTGGACGGCCCTCAATGAGGCCCCGCGCGAAGACGACGCTGTGGTTGGCCCTGCAGCTGCTCGCCACCGCGGTGGCCTCACCGCTCGCGGCGGCTACGCGGTCGGCGACGCTGTCGGCCACGACCCGAGTCGACACCGCGCAGCTGGCGTCGCTGGTGGCGTCGATCGACACCGTCTTCTTCCGCGACCCGCAGGGGCAATTTGACGCGGCCCGGTTCGACACACTCACCGCCAACGCTCTGCGACTGCTGCTCGATGATGCGGCGGCCAAAGGACTGCCCACAGCGCCGCTGATCAACCGTGCGTTGGAAGGCGCGGCGCGACGGGTGAGCGGAACTCGCATTTTGAGCGTGGTGCGGGCGCATGCCGCGGCGATGGCGGAAGCGAAATCGGCGTTAGGGGACGGCAGCACCGTGGCCGAACTCGATGCCGGTGCGACCGCGCTACGTTCGGGTATCGACGCGAAGACGCTGACGGTGGTACGCAGCACGCGCCCGGCGGGCACCGCCGTGACCGCGCTCGTCGTGCTGACCGATGTGGTCCGACGCGGTGTGCCGACCTCAACCGCACGTGACGCAGTTACCACGATCGCACGAATTCCGCGCTCCGATGACGCACTGTTGGGTCTGCAATCCACCGTCGCGAAAAACTCGCAGCGCGGACCCGGCATGGCCCTTGAAGCGCTGAATCGCTATGTTCGAGGTACGGTCTCCGGTGCCGTGTCGCCGTCCACTCCCGCGACGAGCGACCGCAAGCCGGTCCGCCCTCCTGATTCGTGACGCCCGCTCGCCTCCTCCTTAGCGCGTCGCGCCGCCGCTCTTCTCCGAGCCGCGGGTGGGCTTTGTCATGGGTATTACGGCCATACGCATCAGTGCCACGGGCGTTCGTTCCGTGTGCGTTGGCCAGCCTCGCGATCGCGCCAGTGCTCTCGGCACAGGTCCGCGGCGACGCACCGATCGCGCCGGCGGCCACCATCGGTCCGGTCACCGACGCCTCCACGTTGTCGGTGCTTGGCATGGCGGCCCTTCCTGACGGCACGGGCAACGCGCTGACGCAGCGCAACGACCTGTGGCTCGGCGCCACGCAGCCGCTTGGACGCATCGGACGTGTTCGCTTTGCCGCGCTGGGGACGGGCAACTGGCGTGTCCCGCAAGGCGTCGGCACCGACGGTCAACTTGAAGGCACCCTGGCGCTCCGCGCGCGGGCCCGCGTTGGAGAACAGCGCGTGTGGAGTGCGATCAGCTACGGCCACGCGTCGGTCAACGGCGCGAATCCCACCGCCGACATTTTGATCAGCGCCATGCCGCCCATGATGGCCGGCGGTCTTGACCTTCGCGGCGCTGATACCACGGTCGCCCGACGTGTCGACGTGGGCGCGATCACGCGCGCTGAAGCGGGCGTGATGACCAATGTGTCAGGCATGGAGTTCTCGTTTGGCTTCTCGGTGGAGCGCGCCACGCGCACCACGACGCAGACCCTCACGATCGATGAACCTGACGCCATTATGCCGAACGTGGCGGGATCCACACGGCTCGTGAGCAATCGCACCACGCGTACGCTGCAGCGACGTGACATCGCCACCGGCATCGCGTCGCTCGGATTCAACACAGGGCCGACGAAGTGGTTGGTGTCGGTCACGTCGCCGGTCGCGACATGGATGTCGAGTGACGCGCTCTCCCCCACGCCGAGCATGCTGCCCACGGTGGCGTCGCTGGCGGTCGTACAGCCGATCACCGCATGGCTGTCGCTGGTCGGTGCGGCGGCGACGAACGCCGCAACGGTGGGCGGGACCGCGCTGCGCGATGATCTCGACAATCGCCGCGCGCGCAGCTTCGCCCCCGTCCTCGCGATCGGCGTGCGCATCGCGCGCCTGCCCTTCCGTGGCACCGACGGCACGCCTGGTGGTATCCTCGCGTTCGAGACCCGCACGCTCGGCGCGGTCGACTCGCTCGCCGTTGAGCAAGGCGTGTCGGCTCCCGATGGCGATACGCTACGCGTCGTGCTGTTGATCGACGCTCCGCGCGCCGAGTCGGTGGAGCTGATGGGCGATGCCACCGAGTGGATGGTCACGCAGATGCAACGGGCCACGAACGGGCGATGGAGAGCGGAACTCAAGCTGGCGCCCGGCATGCATCGCATCACCGTACGCGCCGACGGCGGCGCGTGGATCGCGCCGCCGGGATTACCGATCGGGAATGATGATTACGGAAGCCCCGTAGGGATGATTACGGTGCGCGGGAAACGGCGCTGACAGGTGGGGGTCAGAGGCTCAGCACGCTGACCGTTACACCCACCTCGACGCACACCTCACTTCCCGCCCTTCACCCTGATCACCTGCGTCGTGCTATCCGTAAGTCCCGCACCCGAGACGATCAGCGTGAGCTGATAATCTCCCGCCGGAACTTGGGGGAAGTTGATGTTCAGACTGCGTCCCGGCCCGCCATCAGGGCGTCCATTGTCGTTGTACTTGATCGACACCGGTGTGACCGACTTGGACAGACCGATCGAGCTGCCGAGCTTTTGAAAGAAACCGGCGCCCACACGAGTGGCACGCAGGCTCACTTGCAGCGGCTGTCCTGGTGAAGCCTGCCGATACATCTCCCAGTAGATGCCGACCGACGTGCCGGCTTCGATTTCATTGCTGCCGTATGCCTGCAGTGCGTTGCGCTCCAGCATCGGCGTGGCCGATACGTCACCGCGCTGCAGGAGCAGATACTCGGACAGACGCGTGCCGGCGGGCAAGGGGCTGATGACGGTGCGTACGCGTGCGGCACGCTTGCCGACCGGTGCGAGCACTTCAAGGCTGGCCAGCATCGGTGTGGGGATCGGCAACAACAACGCGCCGTTGGCTTGCGCGCTGTCGCGCTTGACCTGGAGTGGTTCGCGACCGTCGAAGGCGTCGAGCGTGAGCGCGGCCGTATACGGTGCACGACCCATCTCGAGTTCGCGCATGAGTCGATACCCACCGGCCACGATCGTGGTGTCCCCGCGCAGGAATCGCGCGAACTGATGCGGTAACGCGCCGAAGCCGGTCGCGTAGCGCGGCGCGTAGCGCATCCGCGCCTTCTTCCGTCGCGGCTCCCAGTCGTCCGGCGTGGCGGCGAGCGGCGTAGCGATCGCTGACGGTACCGGCATGAAGTCGTAGCTCGGCGTCGGCTCGTGGCCGATCACCGAGGGCGGGCGCGGATCGGCTACGCCGCCGTTCTGCACGGACCACGCGGTGGGCCACCCATAACGCATCTGCGACTCCAGCAGGTCATCTCCCCACTGCAGATCGTACGGGATACGGGCCAGCGAGTGCACACGCGACATGGTGCGCCGTGCGTATAGTTCGTTTTGCATGTCGTTCGACGGAATCATCCACAGCGGCTGCGCCAGGCGCAGCACGCGCAGGTTCTCCGCACCACGGTTGGCGCAGGGTGTGGCTTTGTACGCGGCGTGCATGGCGGGATCGAGCCACCACGAAAGGTCGGTCCACGTACACTGCTGCGCGACCGACATCGACGCGAGCGCGCGCGTGAACGCGGCCGTCGCCTCTTTATGCTGATTCGCGTTGTGCAACGCGAGTCCCTCGAGCGCTTCGCACCACCACTGCGTGCCCTTGCACGCACGAGCCGCGCTGATGGCGACGTTACGCTGCTCCGACTCGATCGCGTAGCGCACGCGCATGCCGTTCACCCAATCGTCCTTGGGGTCGGCCGCTTGTGCCTGTGCCAGCAGATCCAGCAGCTGTTCGCGCTCGATCTTCGCATCGTTGCGCTCGGCCGGCGGCGGCACATCTCCGTTGTTGTTCCAGTAGCAGATGCGCCCGAGCTGCACTTCGCAGAACGCATCAGCACCGCCGTTGTAGAAGCGCAGCCCCGTGCGATGATTGCGCTCGAAGCCGTCTTGCATCGTGCGCGCCTGCGAGCCGAGTGAGCTCATCGTGGCCGGGTTCCCACGCAGTGGATCGGCTGGTACGCTCCCCACCGCGCCAAGCG
>JBBQAK010000391.1:0-3825 GCA_038316215.1 Gemmatimonadales bacterium
GAACACGCAGCAGATGCTCGAACAGCCACCCGTCACGCGTGGGCACCGGGACCATCGAGAGCAGCGCCATCGGGACATCGCCGCGCAGTGCGACCATGGATCGCCGCAGCGCCAACCACGCGAACGGATCGACTTCTACCAGAAATCCCATGCGCGCCATCGGCCGCGAGGCGAACCATCGGTCGATCAGCGCCTCCAGTTGCGCGTGGCGATCCGGCTCACGCATCGCGTCGACATCAAGCGTCGCCACCGTCACGCCCTTCGCCCGCGCGCGGCGCAGCTGCTCGCGCAGCGATCGGTGATCCGACATATGCGCAGCCCACGATTGCGGGTCCCATACCGGTTGCTCGCCCAACATCACGCGCCGGAACCGCGGCGACGACGCGAGACTGCCCTCGGTCGCGAAGAAGCTCACGCGGCACCGCTGTGACGCGGCAAACACCACGAACGCTTCGGCCACGGCGATCACATCGGGCGGAGCAGCCACCGGCTCGCCGGCCGCGACCATCGCGCCTGGCGTCCGACGATACGCCACCACTCCTCGATCGCCCCGCTCGTCGGCCAAGAACCAGTGTTCCAGGCCCGCGCCGAGCGCCCGGAACGCCGTGGCGGTGCGCCCGTGCCGCTGGATCAGCGCGAGCGCACGCGTATCATCGCGCACAGGCGCGGAGGCGGAGGCGGAGGAAACGGGCACGGAGACAGTCGGATACTACCGGGAGGCTGCCGGGCACGGCTACCTTCGAACACATGCCCACCTCGCCGCGCACGTTTCCCACGCTCAGCATCGTGGACCACCCGCTGGTCCGACACAAGATCACACTCTTGCGCGATCGCGCGACGCCGACCAAACAGTTCAAGGAGCTGGTGGACGAGATCGCCATGCTGATGGCGTACGAGGCCACGCGCGATCTGGTGTTGGAACCCGTGCCCGTGGACACGCCGCTCGAGACGACACAGGGATGGTCGGTGCGCGGCAAAAAGCTCACCCTCGTCCCGATTCTGCGCGCCGGTCTGGGCATGGTGGAAGGCATTCTGCGCCTGATGCCATCGGCGCGCGTGGGCCACATCGGACTCTATCGCGATCACGATACGCTCGAGCCGGTGGACTATTACTTCAAAGTGCCCGGCGATGTCAGCGAGCGTGATTTTTTGCTACTGGACCCGATGCTGGCCACCGGCGGTAGCGCAGCCGCCGCGGTGACGTCATTGAAGCGCGCGGGCGCGACGCGCATCCGCTTTCTCTGTCTCGTCGCTGCACCGGAAGGGGTGGAACGACTCGCTCGCGAACATCCCGATGTGCCGATCCTGACGGCTGCACTCGACCGCGAGCTCAACGAGCACGGCTACATCCTGCCTGGACTCGGTGATGCCGGAGATCGCTTGTTTGGTACGCGCTAAGTAAGGGGTACGGAGTAAGGGGTACGGAGTAAGGGGTACGGAGTATGGGGTCGCCGTACTCCGTACCCCCTACCCCATACTTCGCCGTTACTAGGAGAACCACTCCCGCGGCTCGGTCCGCTGCTGATCAGCCGCTTCGAGTACCCACAACTGCGCCGTTGGCTCGGTGACTTCGTCCGCCACCCGCACGAACCACTCCTGCGCCTGCGCATCGTCGCCGATACGTCGCCACAGTTCACCGACGAGATACGTGATCACAGCCCGCTCTTCCATCGGCACACCGTCGAACAGCTCGAGCGCGTCCGCGAAGCACCACGCGGCTTTTCGCCGGAAGTAGCGCTCAGCTTCCGTGTCGCTCTCGTCGACACAACACCACGCCGCCCGCAGATAGAGATCCGCGAGATACCGCGGATCGCTCTCTTGCCACTCCGCGACTTTGGCAGCGTGCTCGTATTTGAGAGAGCCTGACGGCAGTTGCGCGGTGAGTGCCGGCGCCAGCTCACCCCAGACCAGAGCGCGCAGCTGGTCGTCGGGATGTGCGTCTTCGCCGAAATCCCGCTGCACACCAGCGTAACCACAGTGTGTGCAGAGATGGACAAAGTACGGCAGCGGCTGCATGCCGGCTGCGCGCTCGTGGAAATCCGTGCGTTTCCCACCAAAGGCATTGGTGGCAACGACCGTCTGCGAGCGAAACAGCATTTCGCAGACGGGGCAAGTCAGTTCGATGAGGTGCAGCGTGGTCATGGCACGGCGGCAGGAGACGTCGGAGAGTCTCGGCACCTTTTGCCTCAGAGTTGAACAGCGATCGCCGGATTCGGTGCGGCGAGCTTGTACCGTCCCGAAATCACGGCTATCTTCTCGCGTCTTGTTCGGCGATTAGTGCTCGTAGCTCTCGATCGCGTCGGTCTCCCGTTCCCGGGTCGTTGATGTTGATCAATCTGGTACCGGATTTTCTCGCTGTCCTCGAAGCCGACGATCGCGTGTCGGCGTATCTCGCCTACTTCGAGCGCCACAAGGCGTTGCTGACGGCCTACTGGGACAACTATGTCCTCGAGCCCTCAGGGCCGCATTTCGAGGACGTCGTGCTCTCCACGGTCAACGCAAATCGCGATGACCTGCGCACGCTCCTCTCGCGTACCGATGTGGTGGCGCTGGCGCGACAGGCCGAAGAAAAGGTCCGTACCCTGCTCGACATTGATGTCACCTACGATGTCGTACTCATGGTCGGCGTGGGCGCCGCGAATGCCGGTGAGCTAGTCGTCAACGGCCGCGGTGTGGCGTTCGTGTGCCTCGAGCACTTCACCGGGGTCGTAAACCCGGACACGCAAGGCCTCGGCCTCGATCCCGAGCTGATCCCCCTCTGGCTCGCGCACGAACTCACGCACGTGGTGCGCTACACGTCGCCCTCAAGCCGCAGCGATATGCGCGGCTTCGTGGAAGATGCGGGCGGCTACTACTCGTACTGGGAAACGGGACGCCAGGCCTCGCTGCGCGAACTACTCGTCAACGAGGGACTGGCCGTTCACGTGTCGCGCGCCGTCAGCCCAGGACACGCCGCGTGGGAGTATTTCGGTTTCGCCCGCAAGCAGTACGCGCGGGTGCGTGAGGTTGAGCCCGTGCTCCACCGCGCCCTCGTGACCGACGGCGATCGCGCGGCCCTCGGCCTGCGCCTCCGCTATCTCTCCGGCGGCATGAGCGACGAGGCCCGCACCGTGGAGCGCACCGTGCTCCCCGAACGCGCCGGCTACTTTCTCGGCGCGCGCATGGTCGAAGCCGCCATCGCCGCCCGCGGATACGCGTGGGCCACACGCGCCAGCGTATACGAACTGGCCACCGTGAACGACCCGGTGATGGAACGACCGAGGCTCACGATCGTCGGCTGATTTCGGCGAGTGCGGTGTGATATCCCGTACAGCCAGAACACGGATGTCACAGAGGGACGGAAACAACACGGGTAAGACAAAAACGTCGCGCTGTTCATTTTATCCGTGTGTGTTCCGTGTTATCCGTGTTATCCGTGTTCTCCGTGTTCTGGTTTTTGTTTTGTCTGGCTGTTGTTTTGTCTGCCTGTTGCTTTCGCTCTTGCTGTTTTTGTCGTCGTTCTACTTCCCGATGCAGAACTCGCGGAACACGCGGTCGAGTACATCCTCGGTGTCCACAATGCCGATCAGGTCCGAGAGTGATTCTCGTGCCGCGTACAGATGAATTGCGGCCACTGGAGCGGGTAGGGCGCCGCTCTCCCACACCGCCAGAAATTCCGTGAGTTCGTCGTACGCCGCGGCCAGTCCGGCGCGATGCCGTTCGCGAGTGACCAGGACCGCATCGCCCGTGGGAAGTGCCACCGCACTCGCCGTCGCGGCTCTATCAATCGCCTCGAGAAGAACCCCGAGCCCCTGCCCCGTTTCGGCGCTCACAGGGAGTGCATCC
>JBBQAK010000165.1:0-8155 GCA_038316215.1 Gemmatimonadales bacterium
GATTTCCTGCCGGTCGATCTGGGCACGATTCGTGGGTTCCGCACGCGATTTCATTTGTACACTGTGCCCGGTCAGGTCTACTACAATGCCAGCCGCAAGCTCATCTTAAAGGGTGTGGATGGGGTAGTCTTCGTGGCCGACTCGCAGGTCGAGCGCGCCGAGGCCAACCTTGAGTCCATGCAGAACCTGTATGACAACATGGCGGCGTATGGGTATGATCTCACCCGCATGCCGTTCGTCATTCAGTACAACAAGCGCGATCTGCCCAACGCGGCGCCGCTCGCGGAACTGCAGTCGATGCTCAATCCGGGCTGGGAAGTGACCGACCCCACACGCATGCGGGCGGTGGCGGATCCCTTCAAGCCGGGCGAGCTTCTGGTTAGCCAGTTGCCAACCGGTGAGTGGGTTGAGCGCGTTCCGACGTTCGAAGCTGTCGCCGTGACCGGTGACGGTGTGTTCGACACGCTGAAAGCCGTTTCCAAGCTGGTGCTCAAGACGCTCGCATAACCGCGGGCCTGGCGGGCACCAGAACTCCCGCCACTCGAAACTCCTGTGAACCTTCCGAACGCAATCACGCTGGGCCGCATCGCCCTGACGCCGCTGATTGCGTGGTTGCCGTTCACCACGTCGTGGACGGCGCGTCTCATTGCGTTCCTGCTGTTCACGATCGCCGCCGTCACGGATTACTGGGACGGCCATCTCGCGAGGTCGCGGAATCTCGTCACCGACCTCGGCCGCTTGCTCGACCCGTTAGCCGACAAGCTGTTGCTCGTGGCCACTCTGATTCCGATGTACTGGCTGCAGCGGCACTACACGCTGCTGGTGCCCGAGGGGACGATGCCGCAGCCCACACCGCTGCTTTTCCAGACGCCCTTTGGCGGCGTGTCGCTGCCGCTTTGGATTGTGCTGGTGGTGCTCGGTCGGGAAGCGTTCATGACCGTGTTCCGTCAGGTCGCCGCGCGTCGTGGTTTGATCATCGCCGCCATCGGTCCGGCCAAGTGGAAGACTACCTTCCAGGGCGTGTGGCTGGGTGCCGCGTACTTCTGGTTCTTCGCCGCCACCTTGGCCGCCCGTGAGGGGTGGGAAGGAGCCAGCGCTTGGAAGGCGTTTGCGTACTTCAACGGCTTCGTGGGCGTCACGAGCATGATCGGGGCGGTCGTCCTCACGCTGTGGAGCCTGTGGCTGTACCTGCGGCGCTACGGGAAGCAGGTCGCGCGACTGGCGTGAGGGGGGCGGGCTCGCCTACGGCACCACCCGATCGTTGTACACGCGATCAATGCCGGCTTTCATGGTCTCGAATCCGAAGTTGAGCACGAGGCCCACCTGCAGTCGCATCAGTCGCAAATACGTGAGCACCTGCATGCGGTGCACCGGCGCGCTGCGCTCTGTGCTCTTGACCTCGATCACCACCACCCGGTCGACGAGTAGATCGAGGCGGAACGCTTTCTCGATCATGCGGCCGCGATAAACCGACGGGACCGCCAGCTGCGCCTGCACGGAATGGCCGCGCCGCTCAAGTTCATCGAGGAGGAGAATCTCGTACGTGGATTCCAGCATCGATGGCCCGAGATCCCGGTGCAGGAGGATCGCGGCGTCCACGATGGAACCGGTGATGTCCGTGTGTACGGGGATCAGTGACATGGTGACAACATGCGTGTGGGCGTCAGCGGGGTGTCAGCGGTGGCACACCGAACAGCTCGTCGGAGGCACGGAGGCACGGAGAAACGGAGAACCCCCCGTGCCCCCCGTGCACTCCGTCGAGCTGTTCAGCGATCCCCGACCTAAGCCGCCCCGTTCGATCGACTACATTCCCCCTCCATGAACCTCGAAATCGTCACGATCGGCGACGAGCTCCTCCTCGGCTTCACGATCGACACCAACGCCGCGCATCTTGCACGCGAATTCGCCGCCCTCGGCGTCCGCATCGTGCGCCGCGCCACCTGTGGTGACAACGCCGACGCCATCGAAGAAGCCGTCCGCGATGCCCTGAACCGCACCGGCGCGGTGATCACGACGGGCGGACTCGGCCCCACCGCCGACGACATGACCAAGCCCGCCATCGCCTCGATCTTCGGGCGCGGCATGGTCCTCGACGAGGCTATTCTCGCGTCGCTCCAAGAGCGCTGGCTCAAGCGCTTCGGCCACGAGCTCCCCGTCAGCAATCACCAACAGGCCATGGTACCCGAGGCCTGTACGATTTTGCCCAATCGCCACGGCTCCGCGCCGGGCATTTGGCTGGAAGACGCGCAGCAGCGGTGGGTGGCCATGCTCCCCGGTGTACCCCGCGAAATGCGCGGCATGCTCGCCGACACCGTCATCCCCCACTTGCGCGACCGCATTCCTGTTGGCGGCCCCGTGATCCGTGCGCGCACGCTCCGCACTGCCAACATCGCGGAGTCGGCGCTGGCCGATAAACTCGGAGAGCTGGCCCGCGGCGTGAACGGGCTCTCGCTGGCCTATCTCCCCGGCAACGACGGCGTCGACCTGCGGCTCACGTCGTACGTCCTCCCGGCCCGCGAAACCGAAGCGGCGCTCACCGCGGCCGCGCAGCTCGTGCGCGAAAAAGTGGGTCGGTTCATCTATGGCGAAGGCGACGACGATCTCGCGGCGCTGATGCTGACCGCGTGTGCCCTGCGCAACGCGACGCTCGCCGTGGCCGAAAGCTGCACGGGCGGGATGCTGGGCATGCGCCTGACGGCCGTACCGGGCTCCAGCAGGGTCGTGCAGGGCGGAACGATCGCGTATGCGAACGCGGTCAAGGTGCGCGAGCTCGGGGTCTCACAGGGCGACCTGGACGCCCACGGCGCCGTGAGTGAGCCGGTGGCGCGCGCCATGGCCACTGGCGCCCGTCTTCGATTCGGGACCAACATCGGTATCGGCATCACCGGCATCGCCGGCCCCGACGGCGGCACGCCGGAGAAGCCCGTGGGTACCGTGTGGGTGGCCGTCGACCTCGATGGCGAGGTTCATGCGGTGCGTGCCGTCCTGCCTGGTGACCGCTCGGAAATCCGGTATCGGGCGGCCCAGTTGGCGCTGGATCGCCTGCGTCGGGCCTTCGACCAGGATCAGGATGCTATTGGATGGGCCGCCCGGGGCTGACGCGCAGGCCCGACTGTCCTTTTCTTTGAGAGATGTGTTGCACGACATGCTGAGCGACGCTCACAAACTTTCGTCGATGACTTTCGTACGCATATCATGACTGACCCGATGTCTGAGGCTCCGGTGGACAACATGGATCCGATGGAAACGCAAGAAAGCGCCACAGTGCAGCCGCCCGTCGACGGTGGTGATGAGTTACAACACACGCAGCGCGAACTCGAGACGCAGAAGGACAAGTATCTGCGACTCGCTGCTGAATACGACAACTTCCGCCGTCGTGCCGTCAAGGAGCGGCAGGAGGCCGGTTGGCGCGCACAGGGGGAACTCGTGCGCGGCCTGCTCGATGGTCTCGACGACATCACGCGCTTCGCCGCCGTCGATCCCAGCACCGTCGACGCCAAAGCGGTGATCGATGGCATGCAGTTGGTCGAGAAGAAGCTCTTCAAGTCGCTCGCCGGACACGGCTTCGACGTGATCGACCCGACCGGTCATCCGTTCGACCCCGCCAAACACGAAGCGGTGAGTACCGCACCGGCGTCGCAGCCTGAAGAAGACGGCATTGTCGCGGTCTGCTTTCAGGTCGGCTACGTGATCAATGGCCACGTGCTCCGTCCGGCGCGCGTGGTGGTGAAGCAGTGGAACGGCGCCTGAGGGCGCATTAAGCATGGCCAACGGAAAGGACTTCTATCAAGTGCTCGGGGTCTCGTCCACGGCAACCGCCGACGAGATCAAGAAGCAGTACCGCCGACTGGCGAAGCAACATCATCCGGACGCCAATCAGAACGACCCCAAGGCCGCTGAACGCTTCAAGGAAATCTCTGAAGCGCACAACGTCTTGGGCGATAAGGACAAGCGCAAGGAATACGACGACATGCGGCGCTTGGGAGCCTTCGGCGGTATGAGCGGCTTCGGCGGAGCGCGTGCCTCGTCGCGACCCGGCCCGTCTGGTGCGGCGCGTCCCGGTCAGCCGGGCGCGGGCACCTTCAACGACTTCGATGTTGGCGGGTTCGGTGGGCTCGGCGATCTGTTCTCGTCGATGTTCGGCGGTACCGCCGGCGCCGGGCGACAGCGAGCGCGTGGACCGGAGCGCGGTCAGTCGATCGAGCAGACGGTGGACGTGCCGTTCCGTGTGGCCGCTGTCGGTGGTAAAGTGCCGGTCACCATCGAAGTGAACGAAGAGTGCGCCACCTGCCACGGCAACGGGGCCGCCCCGGGCGCACAACTGCGCCCGTGCGGCGAATGCAGTGGCCGCGGCGTGATCTCGTTCGGACAGGGAAGCTTCGCCGTGAATCGCCCCTGTCCGGTGTGTGCCGGTCGCGGCAGCGTGCCCACGGAACGTTGTCCCACGTGCCGTGGTACCGGAGATACACGCGTGTCGCGCAAAGTCCTTATCGCGGTGCCCTCGGGTGCCGAGACGGGCGCGAAGGTTCGGCTGCGCGGTCAGGGTGGCAAAGGCGCATCGGGTGGCCTGGCGGGCGATCTCGTGATCACGTTTACGGTGATACCCGATCGCTTCTACAAGCGTGATGGTCTCGATCTCATCGCCACCGTGCCGATCAACATCGCACAGGCGACGCTCGGGTCGCGCATCAGCGTCAAGACGCTCGACGAGAAGAAGGTCGCCATTCGTATTCCGGCGGGCACGTCGGCGGGCAAGCGCTTCAAGATCACCGGGCAGGGGATCGAAAAGGACGGGAAGAAGGGTGACTTGCTGGTCGAGGTGACCATCACCGTTCCCGAGACGCTCACCGAAGCACAGGAGAAGGCGATGCGTGAGTTCGCAGAAGCTGGTGGGATGAAGTTCTGATGCGCCGTGTGCGCATGGTCGCGTCGGCGATAGCGTTCGCCGCCTGGAGCGGTGCGTCGGCCGCGTGGGCGCAGGTGGCGCACGCGCAGGTGGCGCACGCGCAGGTGGCTCCCACCCCCGCCGGCGCCATGGCACCGACCACGCCGAGTACGCCGGAAATGCGCTGGCGCTTTGATCAGTGCATGGGTGGCGTCACCTACGGTGCTCCCTTGAAGTGGGCGCTCGCGTACGGTGGCGGTATGGTCTACGAAGGCGATCGCATCGATCTCTGCGCGTTGGCCGTAGCCAAGATCGGTCTGGGCGGTGCTGGCGCGTCGATCGGGCTCGCCAAGTCATTCGGCTCGATGGGAACCGGTACCGCGATCACGGGCGGTATCATCCGTACCTTTGGTGATCCGCTGAATGCGACCGCGCGTCGCACTTACGTGGGCGGATCCGTGCATCTCTGGCCGCTGCTCGCCCTCGGTGGTGAGCTCGGCTATTTCGTGCGACTCGGTGACGAAACCGGGGCCTCGTCACACGGCAAGCAGGTGATCACCTGGTCGGCGGGCTTCGGTTTCTAGCACGCGGTGCCCGCCGGCTCGCTGCCGACGTGCCGATGACGTAAGCGCGCCGCTCGAGGACGGCTACCGCCAGGTCGCCCTCACGCGACTGCTCGCGCAGCGGAGCGCGCCGACGTAGGTTCGCGCGCATGTCCGCCCCTCCCGTTTTCTCAGAACCCCGCCGCAATCCGCTGCGATCGCAGGCCGTTCAGGTCACGCTCGGTCTCCTGCTGGGCCTCGCCCTCGGCATGTGGCTCTCGCGCGAAGCCTCGCCGTCGGTCTACACCCGTGGGTTGATCAGTGTGCTGGATGTCGTCGGCACGGCGTGGATCAACGCGGTACGCATGACCGTGATTCCGCTGGTGGTGCCCCTGCTGATCGTGGGCGTCGCCGGCGGCGGCGATACCAGCATGACGGGACGCGTCGGGGCCAAAGCGTTCGGCTGGATGCTGGGACTGGCGATCGTCTGCGCGATTTTTACCACCGTCGTGGCGCCGCCGTGGTTCGACTCGCTGGTACTCGATCCCGCATCCACGACGCGACTGCGCGCGACCGCGTCGATCGACATCCCACCGGCCGATGCGTTGTCGTTGCGCACGTTCATTCTTGGACTGATCCCGCTCAATCCCATCAAAGCCGCCGCCGATGGTACCTTGCTGCCCGTCGTGCTCTTCACGCTGCTCTATGCGTTTGCGCTGGGCAAAGTGAGCGACGGGCCGCGCGCGGCACAGCTTGCGTTCTTCCGCGGGATGGCCGATACGATGTTGGTGGTCGTGCGCTGGATGCTGGCGATTGCCCCCATCGGTATTCTGGCGCTGGCTACGGTGCTTGGACAGAAACTCGGCACCTCCGTGCTCGGCGCCATCGGGTTCTACTTCATGGTCGTGATCGTGCTGCACCTGATCGCGACGGCCGCGCTGTATGGCGTCATGGGTGTCACGCGTCGCGTGCCACTGCGCGATTTCGCGCGTGCCCTGATTCCTTCGCAGGTGGTCGGCATGGGCACGCGCAGTTCGCTCGCCTCATTGCCGGCCATGGTGAAGGGCGCCACCGATGTGCTGCGTCTGCCTCCGACCGCCACCGGATTTGTGCTGCCGCTTTGTGCGTCGGTGTTCAAGCTCACGAGCGCGATCTACTGGGTGGTCGGCGCGCTCTTCGTGGCGAAACTGTACGGCATCGAGTTGCCGTTCTCGAGCATCGCGTTGGTCGCGGCGAGCAGTGTGGTGCTCAACTTCAGTACGCCCGGCATCCCCAGTGGCGGCATGTTGCTGCAGGTGCCACTCTACACGAGCATCGGCCTACCCGTGGAAGGTATCGGCATCCTGATCGCACTCGACACGCTACCGGATATGTTCAAAACGCTCTTGAACGTGACCGCCGATATGCTGGTGGCCGTGATGACGGTACCGGTGGGTGAGCTTCCGGCTAAAAGTGTTTGACGCTTTGGAATCGTGAACTGATCACACAGAGCAAAAGAGAATCGGAGAAAAAGAGAGCCGGTACATTCGGTACCTCCTGTTCTCTTTTTCTCTTTACCTCTGTGTAATCAGTTCAGCAATGGTCGGCGCAGCCTCGCACCACCAAACTACGCCGCCAGAATCGGCAGTATCCGACCCGGCGCGGTGCGCATGCCGCGCTCAATCACGCCCCCGCCCAGCACGATGTCGCCGTCGTAGATCACCAACGACTGGCCCGGCGAAATCGCCTGCACCGGTTCATCAAGCGCGAGTTCGATCGCATCGTCCGACAAGCGCACGATCGTGGCCGGTGCGGCCGCCGCGCGATTGCGCACTTGCACCTGCACCTGCGCGCCGATCACCGGTGGCTCCACCAGCCAGTTGAGCTCACGTGCCTCTAATCCGCGCCCCAGCAGGGCTTCGCGTGGACCGATCACCACCGCGCGCTCGTTCGGCACGATCTCTACCACGAACATCGGCTCGGCGAATCCACCCGGCAGCCCCTTTCGCTGGCCGATCGTATAGCGCGCAAAACCCTGATGCTCGCCGATTACCTCGCCGCTCAGCAAGCGCAACGGGCCAACCGACAGAGCAGGGGCATCGGCCCCGAGCTGTTCCTCGAGCACGCGCACATGATTGCCGTCGGGCACGAAGCAAATGTCCTGACTCTCGGGCTTCTCGGCGGTACGCAAACCGAAACGGCGCGCAATTTCTCGCGTTTCCGCTTTGGTCTGATTGCCCACCGGGAGCACGAGCCGCGAGAGGACCGCGCGCTCGATGCCCCACAAGAAATAGCTCTGATCCTTCGCCGGATCGAGTCCGCGCAACATCACGCGCGCCTCGCTGCCGTTCGCCGATGCGCCCATGCGCGCATAGTGACCGGTGGCCAGCCACGGCGCATCGATGTCATCGGCCTTGTGCAACAGGTCGCGAAACTTCGTGAACGTGTTGCAACGCACGCACGGAATCGGCGTGCGGCCGCGCGCGTATTCCTGCACGAAGTCGTCGAGCACATCGTGACCGAAGCGGTCTACGAGATTCGTGACATAGTGCGGAATGCCCAGCTTCTCGCACACGCGTCGCGCGTCACTCGTGCTGTCCAACGAGCAGCATGGCCGGTCGGGAATATCCTTGCCGTCCTCGTGCAATTTCATGGTCACACCGACCACGTCGCAGCCCGCTTCCATCAACACCGCGGCGGCCACTGACGAGTCCACGCCGCCGCTCATGGCGACGAGTACGCGCTCACC
>JBBQAK010000320.1:0-4717 GCA_038316215.1 Gemmatimonadales bacterium
CGCTGATCGCCGCTATTCCGCTCAGCACCAGTGCCGCGCGACGACGCATCACATCTCCCCCCAGCGCGCCCGCGTGCCGCGCACATCGATGTGCACGAACGGTCCATGCGCCGAGGTGGCTTTGTAAATGCCGACACCGCCGGTGAGGTCGGGATGCTCGCGCTCCACGTTCTCGGCGGCTTGGGCCAGCACCTTGGCATCACGCGTGTCGACACGGCCATCGCGATTGAGATCGCTCATCCAGTCACGATCGCCGTTGACGACATACACGTCGGCGGCATCACCATACTGGTGGCGACTGTCCTGCACGCGTCCGCCGGCGCCGACGCCCTGCTGATTGTACTGCGGCGTGCGGAAGCCCGACATGACGCGAAGCCGATTGGCCGGCACGCCCATGCTACGGAGTTCACTCAATACGAGTTCGAGCTTGTCAACGAGCGGCTCGCGAAGCACGAGGTACTTGGGCCACACGGTGGCTTGATCGTGCGTGAGGAAGTCGCGTAGACGAAAGTGCTCGGAGATCGGCGTGTCCTGATTGAGCGCCGTGACTTCGAGGAAGCCGTCGGGGTTCCTGTAGGCGGCCGTGCGCACGGCGCGCTTCTCGCTCGGGAAAAAGCCGATGCGGTAGCTGCCGATGCGTCCCTGCACCTTGTCGGTGAATGGACGCATGGTGATGAAATGAAACGAGCCACCGGTATCATTCGCCGCGTACACGCCTGCGCGCGACACGGCGGAGTCTCCGAACAGTTCGCGGAGTAACGGAATACCGGCGGCGCGAGTCGGGCTCAGGAATCGGGCCCGCAGCTTGCGACTACGTCCCTTGAGCGAATCGAGCAGCGGAATACGCGGCAAGGCCGTGGCCGTCCGCGTTGCCAAGCGCGCTTCGGCATTGCCCGGACGAGCGAAGGCCATCATACCAGCGCACGCCAAAGCCCCAGCCGCCGTGATGGCGAGCTGGGTCAATCGGGTCTGCTGACGGCGCCGCGGGGAGGATGCCTTCTCCTGGGCTGCCTGCTGTGTATTGAGAGTTTTCTGGGTCACGGAATCGGGTTTGGCGCTTAATCCAAGGACGATCGAGCGTCAGTCAGGAAATATAGCCGACCCGGTGGTCAGTAGATGTATACCGGTGTGCCGACCGCGACTCGGTCATACAGCTCTGCGATGTCCGCGTTCCGTAATCTGACACATCCGTGGCTGACGGCCTGACCGATCGAGGCCGGGTTGTTGGTGCCATGGAGCGCATACCCGTCGCCGAGGTAGAGGCGGTGCGTCCCGAGCACGCCATCGTATTTGCGCTGGTTGGTGCCGTACGGCGGGATCACAATTTTGCCGTCACCGACGATCTCACGGCCGTCGCTGGCGGTGAGCGGCCGCACGGTCCCGTCCGCCCCACGGCGCACCACATCGTTGCCCTGCACGATGATTTCGGAACCGTCGCGGAGCGCGAGGGGCACGCCACGCACCAACTGCACGATGCCGAGTCGTCGCTTGTTGGCCTGCTCCTGATAGTGCCAATCTGGCGGAATCCAGGCCGGGGCCGAATCTCGGCGCTGCACCATCAATCGGCCGCGTGGGGTCTCGAACCGAAGCACCTTGTTGTTGCCCTTGATGACCAACTGCTTGCCGGAGCCGGTCGCAACCGGCGCCGTAAAGATCACGCTATCACGATGCTTGTACCAGACACGGCGGTCGGCGATCGAGACCACTAGGTAGTTGGCGTCGAGCGCGGGTGCGGCCGGCGTTTCTGCGAGGGCGGTCCGGAGGCTGTCGGTGGTGAGACCGGCCTGCAGTTCGGCCTGCTCCAGCGCTTCGCTGTTGTCGTTGAAGACCATGCGAGCCACGTCACGTTCGAAGCGGTCACGCAGGGTAAGCCGTGCAAGCCAGGCCGCGTGCACCACGGCGACCGCGACCAGCGGGAGCAGCAAAAGAGAGGCCCGGCTCCAGCCGCTGCGTCGTCCGGCCAGCGCACTGCCGCGCGGATTGATCGAAGTCGTGATCATTAGTAGAAGTAGACCCGCATGCCGGAGGAAAGATTCTCGCGAATGGCGGCGAGATCGCCCGCCGGGACGCGGATACTGCCGGGCATCACATAACTGCTGTCAGCCAGTGGGCCTGAGGCGGGGAGCGAATAGATGAGCGTGCCACCGGTGGTCACAATGGCTGAGCGTCCGACCCAACCGCTGTCGGCACGCACCGCAGGCACGGGAAGGCCTCGATCCGCCCAGACCCAGTCGGGAAGTGTGTAGCGATCACTCGCCGTGAGCAGGCGCTGCACCGCTCGGAGGCCGCGGGGCACCGCGACGTGCATGGTGTCGGGCGCCGTGCCGACCCGGCGTTCCGGGCCGATCTCGGCTTTCATCTCACGGAGGCGGGCTGGTCCGCGATCGAGCGCCAGGTACGACGAATCTGTGCTGACGGCAAGGTGGAGACCGTCGTCTCCCTCCGCCTGCCGCCGCATGAGTTCGAGCATCAATCCGGCCCGATCGGTCTGCGCGGAAACAATGGCATCGGCGCGGGTACGGTCGAGAGTGGACATGCCGGCCCGCAGCCGCGCCGATTCCTCGCGGTAGCGCGCGCGACGCACCAGCAGGAAGCCATCGAGCAGGCCGATGGTGAGGAGCAGCAGTACCAGCAACAGCGTACGACGACGAACGCGCATCGGAGCTCGGTTGAAGAGAGAACAGCGGGGCGACGGTGGTGTCGCGGTCACGGCGTCCAGTAGATTCCAACAGTCCAACATGCATCACGGATCCTGAACACGCTCTCGGATGGCCCCATGCCTCCGATGGCGCTGCCGGCCCTCTTCCCGCTGCCCCCATACGCTGATGACTGCGCGACCTGCACGTGCCGTAGCCCTCATCATCCTCGATGGCTGGGGCTACCGGGAAGACCGCGAATCGAACGCGATCTTGTTGGCCAACACGCCGAACTGGAATCGCATCTGGGCCCATGCGTCACGCACACTGCTGACCGCTTCGGGTCGCGCCGTTGGACTTCCCGACGGCCAGATGGGCAACAGTGAAGTGGGACATCTCAATTTGGGTGCCGGACGGATTGTGATGCAGGATCTGGTGCGGATCGGCACTGCCATCGAGGACGGGAGCTTCTTCCGAAACCCGGCGCTGGTGCAGGCCTGCGACAGCGTCAACGCCTCCGGCGGCACGCTCCACCTGCTGGGCCTCCTAGGCAATGGCGGTGTGCACGCGCACGATGCACACCTGATGGCGCTGGTCGAGTTGGCGCAACAGCGCGGTGTACAGCGCGTGGCACTGCACCTGATGCTCGACGGCCGTGACACACCGCCCCAGTCGGCGATGGGATTCCTCACCGCGGCGCTGGCAAAGATCGGTGCCCGTGCGCAGCTCGCGTCGGTTTCCGGTCGCTACTACGGCATGGACCGCGACAATCGCTGGGAGCGCACCGGACTGTGGTACCGCGCCGCCGTACAGGGCGATGCACCGGTGGAAGTCGATGCACTGGCCGCGCTCCAGCGCGCCTACGACGCCGGCACGACCGACGAATTCGTACGTCCGTATGTGATGGCGGGCCCCGACGGCGCGGCGTTAGCGCCGATGCGTGATGGCGATGCGCTCATCTGCTTCAATTACCGCAGTGATCGGATGCGTCAGACGCTGCGCGCCCTCGCCATGCCCGACTTCACGGGCTTCGACACGGGTGTGCGTCCATCGCTCTCGATCACCACGATGACGAGCTACGACGACGCGTTCCCCTTTCCCGTGGCGTTTGCACCGCAGTCGATGCGCCATCTCGTAGGTGAAGTGATTTCCGACGCGGGTTTGACGCAGCTGCGTATTGCGGAGACGGAGAAGTATCCGCACGTCACGTTCTTCTTCAACGGTGGACGCGACGAGCCCTACGCTGGCGAAGAGCGACAGATGATGCCGAGTCCGAAAGTCGCCACGTACGACCTGCAGCCGGAGATGAGCGCCGATGGCGTGTGTGACATTTTGTGTAACGCCCTCGCCCATCGCACGCACGACTTCATGCTGTGCAACTTCGCGAACACGGATATGGTCGGTCACACCGGCTCGATCCCGGCGGCGATTCGCGCCGTGGAGGCAGTGGATGCCTGCCTCGGGCGCATTCTCCTCGCGGCCGAACAGGGCGGCGCCCGGTTGATCATTACCGCCGATCACGGCAACGCGGATGTCATGGTCGATCCGATCACACATCAGCCGCACACTGCACATACGACGAATCCCGTACCGCTCGTCGTGCTCGACCCCGATGACACGGTCCCACTGCGACGCGGGGGTGCCCTTTGCGACGTGGGCCCGACGGCCCTCGCGTTGCTCGGCCTTCCGCTCCCTCCAGAAATGACGGGTCGCGATCTGCGCGACCTGAGCGACCACTCGCCTTCAGCCACCGTGTGATGCCCGCTTTGTCTTCCGTTTTGCGTTCCTCTGTATTCTCGACAGTGATGTCGGCGGTGTCGTCCGCCGGCGTGCGGCGATGTCTCGCCGGAATTGGCGCGATCGCGCTGAGTGGTCTGATGCCAGCGCTGGCGTCCGCACAGGTCGGCTACCTCCCCGCCGATAGCCCGTTCGAGGACGTCAAGCTGGGCCAGAACCTGTCGATCATGGGTGGGTGGATGGCCATGAAGCGTGATCCGGCGGATGTCGCGCCGAAGTCGTCGCTGGCGGCGGCGCTGCGCTACGATATCGCGATCGGCGGCCCGGCTTCGCTCTACGTCCGG
>JBBQAK010000446.1:0-3050 GCA_038316215.1 Gemmatimonadales bacterium
GAACACACCGGCGAAGTGCTCGATCAGGATGGCGATGAACCGTTCGAACGACCCGCTCACCGCACGATGGATCACGACTGGACGATGCGGGGCATTGTCGTCACCCGTGTAGGTAAGATCAAAGCGCTCCGGCGCGTTGTAGTCGAGCTGGATCGTGCCCAGCTGCCAAGCGCGGCCGATGCTGTCCATCACGTCGAAGTCGATCTTGGGGCCGTAGAACGCCCCGTCGCCTTCCTTCATCTCATACGGACGTCCCGTGCTGTCCAGCGCGGCGCGCAGGGCTGCCTCGGCGCGATCCCATAGTTCGTCGGAGCCGATGCGCTGTTCGGGACGCGTGGCGAACTTGAGCTTGGCCGTGAGGCCGAAGGTGTCGTAATAGCCGAGGATGAAGTCCATCAGGAACTTCACTTCGTCGGCGATCTGATCCTCACGCAGATACACGTGACAGTCGTCCTGCGCGAACTGACGCACGCGCGTGAGGCCCGACAGGGCGCCCGACAGCTCGTTGCGGTGCAGCACGTCGAACGTGACGTAGCGCATGGGCAGGTCACGATACGAATGCTTCGTCGACGCGAAATACAAATGGTGCGACGGGCAGTTCATCGGCTTGAGCGACATGTCGTGCTCGCCCGTCTCGTTGTCGAGAACGAGGAACATGTTCTCCTTGTACTTCCCCCAGTGCCCAGACTGCTCCCAGAGGGCCTTGTTGTACAGCAGCGGCGTCTTGATCTCCTTGAACGCTGCCTGCTGTCGCTCGCGCACGAACGCTTCGAGCGTGTTGTACAGCGTCGTCCCCTTGGGCGTCCAGAACACGGCGCCGGGCGCGACGGGGAACAGCTGGAACAGGTCGAGCGACTTCCCGAGCACGCGATGGTCGCGCTTCTTCGCTTCCTCGAGATTGTGGAGGTGCTGCTCGAGTTCGTCCTTCTTGAAGAAGGCCGTCGCGTAGATGCGCTGCAGCATCTGGCGTTTCACATCGCCGCGCCAGTAGGCGCCCGCGGTGGTGAGCAGCTTGAAATGCTTGAGGTACGACGTATCCGGCACGTGCGGGCCGCGGCAGAGGTCGATGAACGGACCATCCGTGTACGTCGAAATGACTTCGTCGCTGCCCTCGAAATCGTCGAGGCGCTCGAGCTTGAGCGGATCGTCGGCAAAACGCACGCGCGCCTCGCTGAGCGACACTTCTTCGCGCAGGAACGGATATTTCTCACCCACGACCTTCTTCATCTCCGCCTCGAATGCCGCGAGATCTTCGGGCGTGAACGGCTTGTCGACTTCGAAGTCGTAATAGAAGCCGTCGTCGATCGCGGGACCGAAACCGATCTTCGCATCGGGGCGCAGGCGGCGCACGGCGGTGGCCAGGATGTGCGCACCGGAATGACGCAACACCTGAAGCGCACGCGGATCCTTTTCCGTGATCACTACGAAGGAACCCGACGCCCGCAACGGGGTCATGAGGTCCAACACTTCGCCGTCCACCGCGACCGCCAGCGACGCCTGCAGCAGGCGCGCCCCGATCGAGCCCACCACGTCACGCGCCAGCGTCCCGGGTGGGACCTCGCGAGTGGAACCATCGGGGAGAGTCAGGACGATGTGCGCGTGGGCAGCAGCGTCAGCAGCAGATTGCGTACCGGCAGTCATCAGGAGCGGGCAGAAAGGTGAACGCCCTCGCTGAGCGAGGACGGTCAAGTTATCCTTGTACAAGGAATCACGCCAAGATCAGCCGAGATCCTCTTCTCGGTCGCGGCGGCTGGCGTGAAGTCACGGAGGTAGCATCATGGCACAATCCCCATTCAGGAAGCGTCCGACGCGTACGTCGTCGGTACTGTTGGTCGCGCTCGGCGCGGTGGCCGGTGTTGCCTTTGGAATGCTCGTGGCCGACCGGGTGGGCGGTGTGGACGGCCTGCTCCGCCGTGGTGGCCGCGGCAGCCGTCGTGAACCTGACCCCGAGGGCTGGCGCGACGACGAGCATCGCACCGATTCCTTTGATGAGCTGGCCGACGACGATTCAGAGCTCGCGGCCGAGTCGATTGCCCATATGCACGTCCGGCGTCGAGGGGAAGGCGAGACGGGAGCACCCGAGTCCATGCCCGACCGGCACTCCACCCGCGAGCGCCTCAAGGATCGCATGCGCGACCGCCGCACGCGCTCGATGGAGCCCGAGGTCACCCTCGCGTCGGCACCCCGCTCGCTAGCCGACGGGTTGGCCGACACCGTCGTGGTCCCGAGCGGCCCGTCGGTGCCCACCCACGAGGAGCTGGAATCGCGAGTCCTCGAGGCGTTCCGCAACGATCCCGTTCTCGAGGCACGCGCCATCGACATCGGCGCCGTAGGCGCGGGCACGATCGAACTCACGGGCTGGGTGGAAAGCACGGGGGAAATCGCTCACGCACTTACCATCGCCCGGGGCGTCCCCGACGTGATGTCGGTGGTTGATCAGCTGGCCGTTCGAGGGGCGGGGTCTATCCAGAGCCACCGGACCGCGCAATACGAGACGCAGCACGGAGGGTGAGGCCGGCGTGGGTCAGTCGCCTGCCCATCCGTGTTATGTTGGGCCATGACTGCGCCCGACACGAATCCGCTGCCGACGACCTACGACGCTGCCGCCACTGAGTCCACTTGGTACGCCAAGTGGACGGAACACGGTGTGTTCACTGCCGACGCCAAGCGCGCGACGTCGCGCGAGCCCTTCGTGATCGTGATCCCGCCGCCCAATGTTACGGCCGTATTGCACATGGGGCATGGCCTCAACAACACCGTGCAAGACGTGCTCATCCGCTGGCGCCGCATGGCGGGCGATGAAGCACTGTGGTTACCGGGTACCGACCACGCCGGCATCGCCACGCAGAACGTCGTGGAGAAACAGCTGGCCGCCAACGGACAGACGCGCTTCGATCTGGGTCGCGGTCCGTTCGTGGAGAAGGTGGCCGAGTTCGTGGAGCATACCGGCGGCGAGATCCTGACTCAGCTCAAGGCGATCGGGTCGAGCGCCGACTGGTCCCGCACCGCGTACACGTTCTCCCCCGCCCTGTCGAAGTCCGTGCGCGAAG
>JBBQAK010000458.1:0-2737 GCA_038316215.1 Gemmatimonadales bacterium
ACTCGGCACGCACGGTCGTGGCGTCTACATCCTCGATGACCTCGGGCCGCTGGAGAAGCTGGCCGAAGCGAAGCGTGCCGACGTCGCGTATCTGTTTCCGGCGCGCGATGAGATCGCGATGACGCTCAATACCAGTCGCAACTCGGGCATGGGGTCCACCGGCTATACGGGTCAGAATCCGGAGAACGGCGTACGGCTCGCGTATCTGATCAACACCATTGGCACCGACGACAAGGCCAAGCTCGAGATTATCGATGGCGGCGGTCGGATCGTGCGTGAACTCCCCGTACCGCGTCGCACCGGCATGTTCCGTCCCGTGTGGGACATGCGCGTGGGAGCACCGCTCACGGGCGCTGTTGACACCAACGTCACGGCGGGACGTGCGCCCGCTGGCGGTGGTGGCGGCTTTGGCGGTGGCGGCTTCGGTGGCTTCGGACGTACGGCGATTCCGAGCTATACCGCGGCGCCGGGCAGCTACATGGCGCGGCTCACGGTCACGCCCAAGTCTGGCGTGAGCACGGTGCTGACGCAGCGTTTTGCGTTGCTGCGCGACACCGAGCAGGTGATGTCCGACGGAGAGCTCAAGGCGCTTGATGCATTCCGCTTCAAGGTGGTGCAGTTCCAGAAGGCCATCAGGACGCAGCAGGTACGCGGCGACAGCGTGGTGGCGCGCTTTGCCGACGTGAAGAAAGCGGCCGAGGCGGACACGGCCAAGCTCACGCCCCAGCTCAAGCAGAACCTGGCCGAGATCGACAAGGAACTCGCGGGTTACGTGAAGGAAGTCGGTCAGGCATCACCGACTCGCGTGCGCGGAGCTGGTGGTCCGCCGGCCGGTGGGGACGATGACGTAGGCGCGTCGGGTCAGGCCGACGGGTCGTTCACGGGGCGCGCCTCGCTGCTGAACAGCGCGCTGAACAGCAGCTTCCCGGTGTCCGACGCGCAGCAGTCGATGCTGCAGGGTCTGACGCGCGAACTCGAGCAGCACGGCGCGCGCGTGGCGTCGGTAAAGTCGGCCAAGCTGCCGGCGCTGCTCAAGACGCTGCAGGTGGCGGGTATCACGGTGCCTGAGGCGCCGGCGCGCGGTCAGTGAGGTGATGCGGCCGCGGTCGCGAAGAGTGCGAAAGGGCGGGGCCGCGATCGGCTCCGCCCTTTCGTACTCTTTGCTCCACCCACAAAATCACCGGCACGTGATCACCCGAGCACCAAGCTAGTTACCACCACGTCCTCCAGGCAGGCGAATCTCCCGTGCAGCGCGAGCCCTGCCGGCAGATGGGGGCCCAGCGGGCAGGTCAGCCGCGCGGTAAACAACCCCTCAGCGCCGCCGGCCTGCTCCACCCGCTCCAGCCACGCCGCGTCGAAACCGAAATACGCGCGCACGTCCGGAAACAGGCACTTGTAGATGGACTCCTTGGCCGAGAAGAGCAGCGTGAGCAGCCGCGCCGCTGGCCAGCCGGTCTGTGTCACGAGCGCGTCGAGTTCACCGGCGCCGGCGAGATCAGCTCCTATTCGAGCCGGCGCGTCGTCGTCGAGCCACCGCTCCACGTCGAGCCCGATCGCACGCACGGGCCCCCTGGGCGCCGCGGCGGCCAGTGCGTAGCCGGCCGTGTGCGCAATGCTGCCAAGTGTGCCGTCGGGCCAGAGTGGCTCGCGGAAGGCGCCCACGCCAATGGCCGTCCTGGCCGCGTGGGGCACGCTGGCCCGCAGCGCCTCGTGGGCGCACCAACGCCCGGCCAGAAAGCTTGCCCGCCGACTGGATACCGCCCCCGCTAAACGCGCGGGGAGCTGGACGAGGATAGAGTCCCCACTCAGCTCCTCGAGCGCCGCCAACGCTGCATCGGCGTTGACGGGCAGATGCAGTCCATACAACGCGACCCCCGTGGGCACGAGGCCCGCACTGAGCGTGAGTCGCGATACGGTCACGGTGTCAGCTCACGCCAGGCCTGTGCACGGTCAGGCCGGCGCGCCCGACACGATCCGCACACCAAGTCCCACTGCTTCGTAAATCCGCTTGCCGTCTACCCAGAGCGAACCCGAAGCCACCACCAGCACACCACTCGCCTCGCGACGGATTTCCGTGATCTCCACGTCTGCTACGACCACGTGGTTGTCGGGAATGACCTGCCCGCGGTACTTCCAGCTCATCGGCACGTCCACGGCCTGCGTTTCAAACCGCGGCGCCGTGAGCCCGGCACCAAGGTCGAGGTCGATGGCCAATGCCTGCACGGCCTGCAGCAACGCTTCGATGCCTAGTGATCCCGGCTGCACGGGGTCCTGATAAAAATGCGCCTTGAAGAACCACTGCGAGGCCTCAACGTCCTTCTCCGCGCGCAACCGGCCCAGTCCCGCCTTGCCCGCCAACTCACCCTCGGTCCACCGACCGGTGATGCGATCGATCATCACCAACCGCTCGGTGGGCAGGCGCAAGCTCGCGTTGAAGTAGTGCGCCGGTGAGGCACCCAACTCCACACGCACATCGCTCTGGTCCACCAAACGCGCACGGTGCGCGGGTGTCATCGGCAATCCGGCTTGGTCCTTCATCGTGTCGCCGGGGAAGAACCCGAACACGGTTTTCAGTGTGTACACGATGCAGTCGCCAGCGCGCATGATCACATCGAAGCTCATGATCACGATCGAATCCGCCTTCGAGACCGACGTGAGTGTGGTCGATACACTCACCGTGCCGATGTCGGGCCCGATCTCCAGGTGTTGCGTGCCGGTGCCGTCGAGATTGCGGAAG
>JBBQAK010000245.1:0-6133 GCA_038316215.1 Gemmatimonadales bacterium
CTTCGTGAATCAGGATGTGCGCGGCCGGTACATGAGTGAAGGCACGTACAGCTTCATGACGCCGAACACAGGACCCAATCGTAAAGCCGGCGATGTCGATGAATCCACCGACTCGTACGACACCATCGAGTGGATCCTCAAGAACATCGCGCATCACAACGGTCGCGTCGGCACGTGGGGCAACTCGGCCCCCGGCTTTTTCGTCGCGGCCGGCATGATCGACGCCCATCCGGCGCATAAGCTCGCCTATCCCTCAGCGCCCATGATCGACTGGTGGCTCGGCGACGATCGCCACATGAACGGACTCTTCAAGTTGTCGCAAACGTACAACTTCCTGAAGAACTTCGATCAGCCGCGCACTGGCCTCATCACCAGCTATCCGGCAGGCCCGAATCCGGGCACCACCGATGGCTACGCGTGGCATCTCAACATTGGCGCGTTCTCCAACTACGGACCCGGACCACTGCAGAATCGCGTGGCCTTCTGGGACTCCATTACGGCGCATCCAAACTACGACGCGTTCTGGCAGGCGCGATCGCTCTGGAAGCACGCGAAGAACATCACACCGGCCGTACTGCTCGTGGGTGGGTGGTACGACGTGGAAGATCCGTATGGTATGCTGCGCCTGAATCGGAGCCTGCAGGAAAACAGCAAGAGCACGAAGCAGATGTTCGTGGTAGGACCGTGGTCGCACGGCGGATGGAATCGTGCCGACTTCCCCACCTTCGGCGCGTTTACCAATGGTGGCCCGACGGGCAAGTTCTTCCGCGATTCTATCGGTGCGCCCGCGTTCCGCTGCCTGCTCAAGGATGACTGCACCGGCCAGTCATTCGGCGGCGCACTCGTGTTCGAAGCCGGCGCCAATCAGTGGCGTCGATTCGACGCGTGGCCGCCCAAAGCCGCCATGCCGCGCGCACTCTACTTGCGCGAGAACGGACGCGTGGCCTTCGATGCGCCGACAGGCGGGGCCGCACGAGCGACCTTCGCCGATCGCTACGTGAGTGATCCCGCGAAGCCGGTGCCGTACACCATGGGGGTGACCTTCGGGTTCAACGCCCAGTATCCCACCGAAGACCAGCGCTTCGCTTCGCGTCGGCCCGACGTGCTCACGTATCGCTCCGACGTACTCGTCAGTGACGTCACCGTCGCCGGTCCGGTATCGGCACTGCTGCACGTCGCGAGCACTGGCACCGACGCCGATTTCATCGTGAAGCTCATCGATCAATATCCCAACGACGCCTCGCCGGAATACGAAGGCGGACCGCGGCTCGACGCGTACGAACGGCTCGTGCGCCCCGGTGTCGCCCGCGCACGCTGGCGCCAAGGCTTTGACCAGAACGTGCCGCTCGCGGCAAACGTGGCCGACACGGTGCGCGTCCCGCTCGATGACGTGTTCCACACCTTCAAGAAAGGACATCGCATCGTCGTGCAGGTGCAAAGCACGTGGTATCCAGCGGTCGACCGCAATCCGCAGCGCTTCGTGCCCAACATCTACAAGGCCAAAGACGCCGACTTCCAGTCGGCCACGATGACCGTCTTCCGTTCACCCGCACGCCCGTCACAGCTCACACTCAACATCCTGCCGCAGTGAAAATCACCCCCCGATGGAGGAGTTCCTGATGACCGGAGTATTCGCGCGCGGAGGCCTGCTCGCCGCAGCCCTCGCGCTCTTCGCCGCCCCACTCGCGGCGCAAACGCGCACGATCAGCGGCAAAGTGCTCGAAGAAGGAACGCGAGCACCGATTGCCGCGGCACAGCTGCAGGTCATCGGCACCGGACTCGGTGCGCTCTCGCGTGACGACGGCTCGTTCACCCTCGTGAACGTTCCCGCCCGCGAGGTCATCCTCATGGTGCGCCGCCTCGGCTATCCCATGACGCGTATCACCGTCGACGCCGCGCGCAACAGCCTCGAGATCGTGCTCAAGAAGGATGTGCTCAATCTTGACCAGGTCGTGGTCACCGGTCAGGCCACTGGCATCTCTCGCCGGAACCTCGCCAATGACGTGGCCACCGTGAGTGGCGCCGAGGTGAACAAGGTGTCCGCACAGTCCATCGAGAATGCCTTTCAGGGCAAGATCGCCGGTGCACAGATCTCACAGTCCACCGGTGCCCCCGGCGGCGGCAATCGCATCCGCATCCGCGGCATCTCCTCCATTCTTGGTTCCGCGCAACCGCTGTACGTCATCGACGGTGTCATCGTCTCCGACGTGTCCATCGGCTCCGGCACGAACAAGGTGACACGCGCGTCCGGCACCGGCATCTCCGTGGGTTCGCAGGAGAATCCGGTTAACCGAATCGCCGACCTGAATCCGAACGACATCGAGAATGTCGACATTCTCAAGGGATCGGCCGCGGCGGCCATCTACGGATCGAAGGCGTCGGGTGGCGTCATCATCATCACCACCAAGCGTGGCCGAGCCGGCAAGCCGAAGTTCTCGCTGCGTCTGGGCGGTGGCACGTCGGAACTCGCATACCGCAACGGCTCACGCAAGTTCAACTCACTGGCTGACGCCGTGACCGTGTTCGGCGCTGGCATCACGCCGTTCTACGACGCCAACCGCGTACTTGACTACGAGACGCTGGCGTACGGCAACACACCCATGAATTCTGACGTGTCGCTCAACGTGAGCGGCGGCAGCGACGACACGAAGTACTTCATGTCGATCAGCCGTCGGAACGAAGAAGGCATCGTCGAGAACACCTTTGCCCGCAAAACGAGCGCCCGCATCAATCTCGACCAGCGTATCTCCAAGCGGCTCAATCTGCAGGTCGGCAACGAGATCCTGAATAACGCCAACGACCGCGGCCTCTTCGGCAACGACAACGCCGGCAACTCGATTGCGTACGCCCTCACCAAGATCCCGAGCTTCCTCGACCTCCGGCGCAATGCCGACGGGTCGTGGCCGGTGAATCCGTTCTATCCGTCCAACCCGCTGCAGACGATCGACCAGTTCAAGAACGGTGAGAACGTGTGGCGTAACATCACGACATCACGCCTCACGGCCGACGTGCTCGCGAGCGACAAGAATACCCTGCAGTTCATCGCGTACGGTGGTGTCGACCTGCTCAATCAGTCGAACCTGATCTACTCGCCGCCTACGCTGCAGTACGAGCCGGTGGACGGACTCCCCGGCACCACGGGCAACTCGAAGACCACGAATATTCAGCGCAACCTCAACCTGAATCTCGTGCATGGATGGACGCCGCAGTCGTCGCTCAAGATCACATCGCAGCTCGGTACACAGTTCGAACAGCGCGAGCTGAATCAGACGCGTGCCTCCGCGCAGAATCTGCTGGGCGGTCTCGAAGTCGTGACATCAGGTACCGTGCGCGACGTCGACGAGTCGCGCCTGCGCGTGGAAGACTTCGGCGTCTTTGCGCAGACGGAAATGCTCTGGCGCGACAAGCTGCTCTTGACAGCGGGTGCCCGAGCTGACCGGAGCAGCAACAACGGCGACGTGGCGAAGTTCTATCTCTTTCCCAAGGCCGCCACGTCGTACCGCTTCACCGAGCTCGCACCGGGACTGGTGGACGAGGCCAAGATTCGCGTGGCGTACGGTGAAACGGGCAACCAGCCGCTGTACGGGCAGAAGTTTACGAACCTCGATCTATCGAACATCGGTGGGCTTGGCGCCTTTCGCGTCGGCAACGTTCGCGCCTCGTCCGATCTGCGCCCGGAGCGTCAGCGCGAGATCGAGGTCGGACTCGATCTGAATGTGTTCCGCAACCGCGGGACGTTCGCCGTGACCGGGTTCCGACGCAACATTTCCGATCTGCTCATTACGCGCACTCTGGCGCCCACCGCGGGCTTCAGTAGCGAAACGTCGAACGGTGCGGAAATGCAGGTCACGGGCGCTGAAGTGTCGATCAACGCGTTCCCGATTCAGACGCCCACGTGGGGCTGGAATGCGCGCCTCAACTGGGGCACGAACCGCTCGAAGGTCACCAACCTGCCGGTACCGGCCTTCCTGCTTGGGACACTGCAGACGGGCGCCGTGCGGATTGAGCAGGGCAAGTCGGCCACACAGCTGTTCGGCAACGACACGCTGCCGCAGTCTGGTGGACGCGTCGTAGTACCGGTGCTCATGGGCGATGGCAATCCGCTGTGGAGCGCGGGCCTGAGTAACGAAGTGCGCTTCAAGAGTCTGTCGCTGTACGCCCTGCTCGACCAGCAGAAGGGTGGCATGCTCGCCAACGGTACCTGGCGTCACTACGATCTCGGACAGAACTCGCGTGACTATGACGAGCTCGACGCTGCCGGTCGCAAGCTCGGTGAAGTGCGCCGCACGAGCTACCTTCAGGTCACGCGCATTTTTTATCAGGACGCCTCGTACGTGAAGCTGCGCGAAGTCACGCTCACGTGGGATATCCCGCAGAAATGGGTGTCCAAGACGTGGTCCGGTGCCAGCGGAGCCAAGCTCTCGCTGAGCGGACGCAATCTGTACTGGTGGACGAAATTCCGCGGTGGTGATCCGGAAGCGCAGAACTTCGGCGCGGGCAATGTGCCCGATGCCATTCAGCGCAATCGCGAACTCGCGGCCTTTCCTGCCAGCCGTAGCTACTGGCTCAACTTCAGCCTGGACTTCTGACCATGACCACATCCCGTCATCGCCAGGCGCGCACCCTGTTGTTCGCTGCCGCCTGTGCCAGCGTCGTCGCCTGCAATTCGGCTGACATCGCGAATTTCAACAGCCCCAATACCTCGCAGCTCGAAGGCTCACCCAACGCGGCGACCGTGAACACCACCGTCGCTGGTGTACTTGCCGGCTCACGCGCCGGCGCCGGAACCTGGGCCAGCACGCTCGGCGTATTCGGTCGCGAAATCATGAACCTCGACGGCGCCGAGCCGCGGAATGTGCTCGCGCTGCTCATCGGACCACTCGAGCCGGGTGGCTTCGGTACCGACGCCGGTTGGTCGAACTCGTACCGGAATCTCCGCACCGCATACACGATTCTCGAGGTCGTCGACGCGGTGCCAGACTACACCGCTGCCCAGAAGAGCGGCGTGAAAGGCTTCGTGAAGACGTTCATGGCGCTCGAATACATGAACCAGCTGCGCGTACGCGACACCTTCGGCCTTGTGTTCGATGTCGCCAAGGATCCTACCGTGCAGAGCGCCTTCATCACGCGCGACGAGGCGTATACGAAAACGGCCGCACTCTTCGACGAGGCGAAGACCGATCTCGCAGCGGCCGGCACGACGTTTCCGTTCGCCTTGACGACCGGATTCACCGGCTTCACTACGCCGGCCAACTTCCTGCGCGTCAACCGCGGCCTCAAGGCTCGTCTCGAGGTCTACCGCGGTCGCTGGGCTGACGCCCTCACGGCGCTAAACGAATCGTTCATCAGCACTGCCGCCGGCACCACCGCAAGCTTTGCGACCGGCGTGTATCACGTGTACAGCACGACGTCGGGTGACGCCACCAACCCGCTGTTCGATCCGGCGCCGCGCGCGATCGTGGCCGTACCGGAATTCCTCACCGAAGCGCGCCTGCGCACCGACGGCTCGCGCGATTTGCGCGCCGGCAGCAAGGTCGTCGTCGGCACGGTGACGCTGGCGACGCAGGGCCTCAGCTCGAACGTGCGACCGACGGTGTATCCCACCAACGTCTCGCCGATCCCGATCATCCGGAACGAGGAGCTCATCCTGCTTCGCGCCGAAGCGAACATCGGACTCGGCAGCCGCACCGCCGCCATCGCCGATCTCAACTTCGTGCGCACCAACGCCGGTGGCTTGCCGGCGCTGGCGTCCGATTTTTCCGGGGATCTCGTGACCGAATTGCTCTACGATCGCCGCTACTCACTGTTCTTCGAATACGGGCATCGCTGGGTCGATGCGCGTCGCTACGGCCGTCTGAGCGAGCTCCGGAAGCAGCTGCCGACGCACCGCGTCTTCCCGCTGGTGCCGATCCCAGTCGACGAGTGCAACCAGCGCCTAGCCGCCCCGCCCAAGGGGTGCGTCAACGTGTTGGGGCAGTAGGCGGGATCTAGGCGTGGCCTGACGCGGGAACGGCCAACGGCTTAGGTCGCAGGGGGGAGGGTGTCAGGTGGGCTGAGGCGGGGGGGCCCACAGCGGGTGCCGCGCCCGCCAACCAGAAACCCCCCCCCCCGCCCCCGACGCCGGTGGGGGGTG
>JBBQAK010000003.1:0-26178 GCA_038316215.1 Gemmatimonadales bacterium
AGGGCATTGCCGCCTTCTCGCCGCTCCCGGCGAGCGTGGCGCCATGGTCGATCGTGGTCGGTATCGCCCTCGGCGCGGGGGTCGGAGTCGTGTCCGGCGTGTATCCCGCCAGTCGCGCCTCGCGCCTGGATCCTATCACCGCGCTCCGGCAGGAATAGCTCATGTCTGCATTCACCATTCGTGTGTCCGCCGTAGCCGAGGGCGTGCGTATCGCGCTCGACTCCGTTCGCTCGAACAAGGTCCGCGCCGGGCTCACGATTCTCGGTGTCGCCGTGGGCGTCTTCGTGGTCGTCGCCATCTCGGCGGCGATTCACGGCATCAATCAATCGGTGGCACAGGACTTCGCCAGCACCGGCCCGACTTCGTTTTTCGTGTCCCGCTATCCGATCAGCTTCGAAAATTGCGACGGCTCTGACGGCGCGTGCACGTGGCTACGCAACCCGCCCATCCGGCCCAACGAGATCGAGAGTATCCGACGCCTGCCGAGTGTGGAAGCTGTGGGCGAGCGCTTGAACTGGGGCACGAAGGTGAAGTATCGCGAGCGCGAGTTGCCGTCGGCGAGTGTCGAAGGCTACAGCGCCGATTGGACAACGATCAGTGCGCCCGACGTGTATCCCGGACGTGCCTTCACCGGCGCGGAAGCGCGCACGGGTGCGCGCGTGGCCGTCATCACGACGCTGATGGCGACGCGCCTGTTCGACGAATCGGATCCGATCGGCAAGTCGGTCACGCTGAACGGTGTGCCCTTCGAAGTGATCGGCGTGTACAAGGACAACAGCAGCTTCCTGTCGGGTGGCGAACGCCCGAAGGCCGTAGTCCCCGTGCAGTCGCTGATCCGCTATGTGGGGGCGCGAGCCAGCGGCGTCTCGTTGACCGTCAAGCCGCGAGAGGGCGTGGAACGCGATATTGCGGTCGATGATGTCACGGCCACGCTGCGCGGCATGCGCGCCACGCGGCCGAGTGGCGAGTCGTCATTCGCTATCATCACGCAGGACAAGTTGCTCGATACGTACAACAGCATTTTTGGCATGTTTTTCCTGGTGATGATCGCGCTGTCGGCAGTCGGCCTCATCGTGGGCGGCGTCGGGGTCGTGGCCATCATGATGATTTCCGTGACCGAGCGGACCCGCGAAATCGGCGTACGCAAAGCGCTCGGCGCGACCAAGGCGACGATTCTCTGGCAGTTCCTGGTCGAGGCGGCCACGCTCACCGGCATCGGCGGCGCGATCGGACTGTTTGTGGGGTGGCTGGGGGCGTTCGGCATCCGGAGTTTTACCCCTATTCAGGCGAGTATCCCACCGATGGCCGTCGTGGTCGCGCTGGGCGCCAGCGCAGTAACCGGCATCCTTTTCGGCATGCTGCCCGCCAGTCGCGCGGCGCGCTTGGATCCGGTGGAGGCGCTCAGGCACGAATAGTCGAGGGCGGCTATTATTCAAGGATGAAGACACGAGACGCGATCGGTCTGGCCCTCACCCAGATTCGTGTACAAAAATTGAAGAGTGCCTTCACCCTGCTTGGGGTGACCATTGGCGTGATGTTCCTCATCGCCGTCGTCTCCATCGTGGAAGGGATGGGGAAGTACGTCGAGGAAGATTTTGCGGCGCGTCTGATCGGCAGCAACACGTTCACGCTTCGGCGATTCAGCAACATCGGACCCGGCGGGAATCGTGGCTTCGATGTCCGATCGGCGCAGCGACGGCCCCTCATCCGCATGCCGGATGTCGAGGCGGTACGCGCGGCCATCCCCGCGACGATGAAGTCAAGCATCGCGAGCGAGACCTTCAAATACGCATCGGCTCCAGGCGCACGACCGCGGCAAGTGCAGGCCGTGGCGACCGACGCGAACTACTTCGAGATCAAGAAGTTTGCGGTCACCGTGGGACGTGCGTTCACGGATCAAGAAGTCCGTGCCGGCGCGCGTGTTCTGGTGATCGGTACCGAGGTCGCGGAGCACTATTTCCCAGGTCTGAATCCGGAAGGACGCGAGTTACGCGTGTCTGGTGTGCCGTTCACCGTCATTGGCGTGATCGAGAAGCAGGGTTCGGTGTTCGGGTTTTCGCTCGACCGGAACGCCATTGCCCCTTATACGTCGCCAATGGGGCGCATCATCCGCCCGCAGCGCGATATCTCCTCGCTGATTGTGCAGGTCCCGTCGCCAGAGGGTATTCCGGACGGGATGGAAGCCGCCCGAGGGGCGCTTCGCTCCTTGCGTGGCCTGCGCGCCGGTGAACCCGACGACTTCGGCCTGATTACGCAAGATGCGGCCTTCGGGTTCATTAAGCAGCTGAAGGGACGTCTCGTGCTTTTCGGCACCGCACTCCCGGCGATCAGTCTCGTCGTCGGCGCGATGGTGATCATGAACATCATGCTGGTGGCCGTCGCTGAACGCACGCGCGAGATCGGCGTGCGTAAGGCGCTCGGTGCGAAGCGTGCCGATATCATGGCGCAATTCCTCGTGGAAGCGGCCACCCTGAGTACGCTCGGCGCGGCGATCGGCATTGGACTCGGGATCGGACTGGCCGAGATCATTGCGGCGCTCACGCCGCTCCCTGCGGCGGTCGCGCCATGGTCGATTGCGGCGGCACTGGTGACCGGTGCCGGCGTCGGCATTGCCGCCGGCTTGTATCCGGCCAGTCGCGCCTCGCGACTGGATCCCATCACCGCGCTGCGCCAAGAGTGATCGCATGAATCGTTTCTTGTTGATTTTTGAGGGCGTCGGCATGGCCCTCGAGTCCATCCGTTCCAACAAAGTGCGCGCGGCCTTGACCATCGCCGGCGTGGCCATCGGCGTTTTCGTGGTTGTTGCGATGGGCGCGGTCGTCAACGGGATTCGCGCGTCGTTTCAGCAAGACCTCGAACAGATCGGAGCGACCACCTTCCAGGTCCAGCGTCGGAGCTCGGGATTCAGTGGCTGCGATGGCACCGACGAGAAGTGCCCGGATCGCAGCAACCCACCCGTCTCCTTCGCTGAATGGGAGATGATCAAGCGTATCCCCGGCGTCGCGAACGTGATCGGGGTAATTGGCGGCGGCGGCAATTTCGCCTATCGCAACAGCCGCGTCGACGGTGTGGGCTACGACGCCTACAGCGTCGACTGGCCGGATATCAACGCGTCGGACATCTTCCCGGGACGAAACTTCACGCGCGCCGAATACGACGCTGGACAGCCGGTCGTTTTGGTTAACGATACCCTCAAGGCGCAGCTGTTCGGTGAGTCGGAAGCGATCGGCAAGCAGATCACGATTAGCGGTCGACCGTTCACGGTCATCGGCATCTACGCGCCGAAGGCCGGCTTTTTGAAGTCGCTGGAAGGCAAGGGCCCTGACACACCCCGGGCGATTATTCCCATTCAGGCCGCCGTGCGCAGTCTCGATCTTCCGCGCAACAGTCTCAGCCTGCTGGTCCGTCCGGAGAAGACCGTCACGCAAGGCGAAGTCATGGACGAAGTGCTGGCGTCCCTGCGAGCGCGCCGCGGCCTGCGCCCAGGAGACCGCGCGACCTTTTACCTGGTCGAGCAGGACCGCCTCATGGACACCTTTAACCAGCTCTTCGGCGCGATCTTCGCCGTCGGCCTGGCGCTGTCGGCTGTCGCGCTGCTGGTCGGCGGCGTCGGCGTGGTGGCGATCATGATGATCTCGGTGACGGAGCGCACCCGCGAGATCGGAGTGCGCAAAGCGCTTGGCGCAACGTCGGGAACGATTCGCTGGCAGTTCCTCGTGGAGGCGTCCACCATGACGAGCATCGGAGCCTTGGTTGGCCTCGCACTCGGTGCGCTGCTCGCGTGGGCGATCCGCGCCAACACGTCGATTCCCGCGACGTTGCCCGGAAGCATCGTCGCCACCGCCTTGATCGCGAGCGCAGTCACCGGCGTGGCCTTTGGTATGGTGCCCGCCATGCGCGCCTCGAACCTGGACCCTGTCGAGGCGCTGCGGCACGAGTAGGTCGCGTCACCATGCGCTTCTCCGACGTGATCCGTCTGTCGCTGTTGCAGCTTCGCGTGAACCCCATGAGAACGGTGTTCACGCTGCTCGGTATCGTGGTGTCGGTCGGTTTCCTAGTGGCCGTGGTGGCGATCATTCAGGGGATGAACACGTATGTGAAGGAGAACATCGCCGATGCCATGATCGGCATGAATACCTTCCAGGTGCGACGCCTTCCGATCAGTCTCGGGCTATTCACCGACGATGAATTCCGCCTCCTGCGACGCCGGCCGCGTGTCGACGAGCGGGATGCCGAGGCCGTACGCGACGCGCTTCCCGACGCGATGGCGATCTCGCTGACATCCGGATGGCCCACACCACAGGCCGATATCGTCTGGCGCGATCGCACCCTCGGCAGCGTCATGATCTTCGGTGTCACGGCGGGCTACCAGGTGGTGCAGGACTATCGCTTTACGGAAGGACGCCCACTCAGTGACATCGATGTGCGTGAGCGTCGCAACGTGATCGTGGTCGGTACCGATGTGGCGGAGAAGCTTTTTCAGGGCGCCACCGCCATTGAGAAGGACGTTCGAGTGATGGGACAGCGCTATACGATCGTGGGCGTCGTGGCGCGCAAAGGCCGCGTGCTTGGGCAATCGTTCGACGGCTTTGCCTTGATGCCGATCTCGGCCTTCGAAGCGATCTACGGCCGACGGCAGAACACCACGATCTCGGTCAAGATGCGCGAAGCCACCGAAATAGGCCCGGCGATGGCCCGTGCGCAGGAAGCCATGCGGCTCGCGCGCCGACTGCGACCGTCGGATCGCGACAACTTCGACGTCGGGACCGCCGCGGCGCTGGTGGATTTCTGGAAGCAGCTCACCAGAGTGCTGTTCGCGGTCGTACCGGCCGTCGTCGCCATCGGCATCTTGGTGGGCGGCATCGTGATCATGAACATCATGCTGATGGGCGTCACCGAGCGCACCCACGAGATCGGGCTGCGCAAAGCGATGGGCGCCACCGCAGCCGATGTACGACGTCAGTTTCTCGCTGAAGCGGTCGCGCTGGCGATCTGTGGGGGTCTGCTTGGCGTCGCGGCCGGATGGGGACTCGCCGCGGCGATCGCCGCGTTCTCTCCCCTGCCCGCCCGCGTGTCCCCGTGGAGTGTCGCGCTCGCGCTGTCACTCGGCGCCGGCGTCGGCGTGCTGTTCGGCGTGTATCCCGCGTCGCGTGCCGCGAAGCTCGATCCGATCACGGCTATGCGTGCCGAGACCTGAGCGGTGAGTCTTCGCGTCGGTGCCTTCGGCGAGAATCTGCACATCGCCTTCGACGCGATTCGCGTGAACAAGCTGCGCTCGTCGCTGACCATTCTCGGCGTGGTGATCGGGGTGGCCACGGTCATGGCCATGGCCGCGATCGTGGAAGGCATCCGGTCGCAAATCGTGACCACGATCGAAGTCGCGGGGCCCACCACGTTCTACGTACTCAAGAAGTTCTCGCAGACGCCGCTCAATCCGGACAACCTGCCGAAGGAGGTCCGGATTCGTCCAGATATCGCGGAGCGCGAGGCGGATCGACTGCGGCGCCTTCCCGAGATCGCGTACGCCTCGCTGTGGGCACAGACCCAGGCGCGCATCGAAGCGAACGGGGTGCGGTCGCAGTCGATGGCCATCTTCGGCGCCGACGATGGCTTCACCCGCATTCAGGGCGGCGAGCTTGTAGAAGGGCGCTGGTTTACGCGCAACGAGCTCACGTCGGGCGCACCGGTGGTCGTGCTGCAGGAAGCCACGGCGCGCAGTCTCTTCGGCCGCGAGCGCATGCTCGGCCGGCAGGTCCAGATAGGAGGGCGACCGCTGGTCGTGGTCGGACTCTGGCAAGAACCGGCCAACATCTTCGCGCCTCCGGGGGCGGCGGTCGGCGCGGTGGTGCCCTTCAAGTTTATGGAGCGCAGCTACACGATCGACCGGACCAACGCCCTCTGGATTCCCGTGAAACCGCGGGCCGGGATGAGCGTATCCGACGCGCAGGGCGCAGTGGTGATGGCCCTGCGTGAAATGCGAGGTCTTCGCCCGGGCAGCAGCAACAGCTTCGACCTCGTCACGCAGGACCAGATCCTCGATACCTTCAACGGCATCACGAGCGTGTTC
Source organism: Gemmatimonadales bacterium (assembly GCA_038316215.1). GTDB lineage: Bacteria > Gemmatimonadota > Gemmatimonadetes > Gemmatimonadales > Gemmatimonadaceae > Gemmatimonas. Next base: position 6,068 of record JBBQAK010000003.1, read on the forward strand.
TTCCTCGTGATGATCGTGTTGTCGGGCGTTGCGCTCCTCGTTGGCGGCATCGGCGTGATGGCCATCATGACCGTGTCGGTCACCAGCCGGACGCGGGAGATCGGGGTGCGAAAGGCACTCGGCGCTACCCGAAACGACATTCTGCTCCAGTTCCTGATCGAAGCCTGCACGCTGACCGGCATTGGCGGGCTGATCGGCATTCTAGTTGGCCTCACGCTGGGCCGCGTGGCGTCATTTGCGCTTGACATTTCGGCGCCAGTGCCCGTGTCCCTGACCCTCATTGCCGTGGCCGTTTCGGTTGGCATCGGCATCATTTTTGGAATGGTACCGGCGCGCCGGGCGGCTAGGCTCGACCCGATCGAAGCACTCCGTTACGAGTGAACGGCTGTCGATCGCGGAGAACTCAGTAACCGCGGACCGCAAGAAACGCGTCCCAGAACGGCAAGGACACGGGCATGCCGAGCACTGCCAACTCGAGCACGCCGAGCACGCCGAGCACCGACAGCAACATCATGCCTTGACGTCGCAGCGGCGATCGATCGCGGAGCGCATGAATGATGGTGCGCAACGTGAACACGAGCAGCAGCGCAATCGTAATTGGCAATAGCCAACTGTTGCGCTGCGGACCGAAGTACGACTCGAGATAAACGAGCGGCTCGGGAAAGAATCCACGTCCTGGATTCTCGACGCCGAAGAAAATGTTGATGCTGGCCGCCTGATGCGTCGCCCAAAAGAGAACCAGCGCCCACCAGCCGGCGCGATTTGCGCGACGCGCGGTGAGGAATCCGGTGATCGCGAGTACCGCCAACATCGCGAGCTGATACCAGAACATCGACAACACCGCGCGCACCGCCAACGACCAACTTGGCGACTCGGCCGGGATCGGCACCATCAACGACGTCGGTCCCACCAGCCATCCGCCGTAGAAGGCCACCTGCACCCACGTCCACAGAAACGCCGCGCCAAGAAACGTGCGGCGCGCCCCCGACGCGGTCCCGCGATCGCGCTCGAGATACAGGAGCCACGCGCCCCACACCGCCATCGCACTCGCCAGCACCAGACCAAGCAGGCGTGTGCCCGGCGAGCGCTCGAGTGCGAAGATGATTCCGGTCGCACTCCACCAGAAGAACACGACCACCATCAGCGAGCGCAGCGCTACGCGCAGCGAGGTATCGCGCGTCGCAATGTCGGTGTCGTGCAACATCGACGGATGCCGGACGCGCACCAGCGACTGCCACGGCCAGGCGGGTCGGTTCACGACCGGTGTCTCATGCACGGTCGGACCCATCCGCCATCTGCATCGCGGTACGTACGAGTCCGCCGAGAGCCTTCGCATTTGCCGCGGGCAACAGTACGTATCGCGCACGCATGGCATCGGCGACCCGACGCGCCACCGGTTCGCCGCGCGACGATGTGTCCACAAACAGTGCGGGAATATGCTGCTGCGCGAAACGCGCGCTCGCCAGCAACGCATCACGCTCCGCGCCCGGACGTCCGGGCGCTCCATCGCGCGCAATGTTGGCGCGACCATCGGTCAGCATCACCACCAGCGGCGCGCTCCCGGCCCGTTTGGCGCCGAGCGCTTGCTCGAGTGCTGCTTCGATCGCATGCGCCAGCGGTGTGCCTCCGCCGCCTGGCAACGCCGCCAGCACCTTCTTCGCGCGGGCGAGAGCGCGTGTCGGCGGCAGTAACAACTCGGTGCCCTGCCCTCTGAACGCGATCAGGCTCACGCGATCACGCCGCGCGTAACTCTCGGCGAGCAGCATTTCGATCGCACCCTTGGCTTCGGCCAGCCGATTCACCGCCGACGATCCCGAGGCATCGACCACGAAGAGCACGGTCGTTCCGGTTTTTTCGATAAAGCGCCTGATACGGAAATCTTCGCGGCGGATGTTCACGCGCGGACGCGCCTTCGCCGGTGTGGCGATCGGTGTGCCGATCGGTGTGGCACCCTGCAACGCCACTGGGGCGGCGTGCGTGAGCCGTGCGCGTTGCCACGGGGCCGCCGCCCGCAACGTCTCGAGGAGGTGCAGGCGCGAGCCGCCGCGTGGGAGTCCGGTGCGGGCACCGCGCGGACGGCCACGCAGCATGTTCTGCTTTTCCGCGCCGACGCGGCCCTGCATCGTGCCGCCGTTCACTTTCTCCAGAAGCTGCGCCAGCATGCCTGGCGGCAACGCCGACGTCACGGCCTCGCGCAGCAGGTCGCTGCTGCTCGCTGGCGGCGCGGGGCGTTCCTCCTCCGACTCCTCGTCGGCCGCTTCCGGCGGCTCGGCCGCATCGTCCGGCCTGTTGTCTTGCGGGGGCGGCAGCTCAGGTGGCGGCGGATCCTTCTTGGGTTCCTCCTGCTTGCCGTCGTCGTTCCTGTCCTTTTCATTCGTGTCGTGCTCGTTCTTGGCCGGCTCCTCCGGCGGCGCCGGTAGCCGCGTGGCGCGTGGCGCCAACACCAACGCGGCTGCGACTTCGGCGTCGGCTTCGGTGACCATCAGCCGACCATGCAACGCCGCATGCGCGCGAGCACAACGCAGCGCCAGCAGCGGCGCGCGTACCGAGGCGATGCCGAACGAGTCCGCGGTCTCGCACAGCGCGACGATCCACGATTCATCCACGCTCACCGACATCAGCCGATGCCGCGCGTCGCGCACGGATCGTTTCCACGAGGCGCGATCGCCGTCGTCAGGTTCATCGCGTAACGCGCTGCCGGCGGTACCGCTCGTACGTACGAAGAAGGCGAGTCGATCACGCAGGGCATCGTGCACCGCCTCCTCGTCGATCGATTCATCCAACACGACCACACACACGCGGGCGTCGTGGCGTTCACCGATGCCATCGCGCGCGACCTGGACCTCAGCGTGGTCGAGCACTTCACACAAGGCCGTACGCGCCGCGGTCGACAATCGCTCCGCCATCGGTACGACGATGACACCGCCGTGGGCCGCCGCCAGCACGCCGCGCTCCGCCACCAGCGTGCCCGTGGACAACGTCGCCGCCAAATCAACCCCGCCGTACAAGCGATCCGGCGTCACGCCAGCCGGCACACGTCGCAGCGGCGCGCCCTCGGGAAGTGCGTGCTGCACCAGCAACGAAAACGCACGCGCCTGCTCGTGCAGCGGGTGATCGAGCATCGCGCCACCGAGTCCGCGTGCATCGACCGCCAGCAACAACGCCGTCAGCGCGGGGCCACCGCGTGGCAGATCAGCGGGTGGTGGCGACATCGCCCCAGAGCTCGGCGATGGCGCGCTCCACGCGGATCGTCGACCCGGCGTCGTCGAGCACATTCCGGCGCAAGCGATGACGGAGCGCCATGGGTGCGATCCGACGCAGGTGGGCCAGCGTTACTTCATCGTCGCCCTCGTACGCGGCCATCGCACGCGACGTGCGGAGCAGCGTAAGCTCGCCACGCAATCCGTCGGTGCCGAGCTGCGAACAGAGCGTTGCGGCACGCTCGAGCACGACGTCCGACACGACCAAGGCGTCGAGTCGCGCGCGCGCCTTCTCGAGATGACGGCGGACTTTGGCGTCGGCTTTGTGCCAGTGCGTCATGAACGCCACCGGATCGCGATCGAATGCGTCGCGCCGTTTGATCACGTCGATGCGCGTCGCGATGACGGTCGGCGTACGCACATCGACGGCGAGACCGAAGCGATCAAGCAGCTGCGGACGCAGTTCCCCCTCTTCCGGATTGCCGCTCCCGACCAGCACGAATCGCGACGGATGGCGAATGCTCACGCCTTCACGCTCCACGACGTTCTCGCCGGTGGCAGCGGCGTCGAGTAGCAGATCGACGAGGTGATCCTCCAGCAAGTTCACTTCGTCGACATACAGGAAGCCACGATGAGCGCGGGCCAGCAAACCGGGTTCGAAGGCCTTTTCGCCCGTGGTGAGCGCCTTCTCGAGGTCGAGCGCACCGACCACACGGTCTTCCGTGGCCCCCAGCGGAAGGTCGACGACCGGCACGGGGGCGAGCACCGACTTGACATGCACGCCGGCGACCGCCCGGGCCTGACATTCATCGCAACGAGCACCGTTGGCCTGGGGATCACAGCCGTAGCGGCAGCCGGCCACCACTTTCATGGGGGGCAACAGCCCGGCGAGGGCGCGCACAGCGGTGGACTTACCGGTGCCACGATCACCGAAGACCATGACCCCACCGATCGTGGGGTCCACGGCCACCAGCAACAACGCCAGCTTCATCTCATCCTGGCCAACGATCGCGCTGAACGGAAAGACCGGTCGCATGCGGGCTCAAAAAGGTTCGTGGTGGGACCGTGCAGGGGTAGTTCCACACCCATCGACGATAGGATCAGGGACACCACGTCGCAAGAGCCGTACACTTCCTGTGTACACTTTTCTTGACACTCTCGTTTTCTCTGCTTATCGTCGGCCAGTGAACCCTCCCGAGCACGCCATGACGCCGCCTCAGGCGCTGGCCACCGATCGCGCCAAGACGCCGCACACTGCCCAGCCCGCCACTGGACTGGGTGCCCTCGCCGTCACGCCACCGCCTGCGTGGCACGAGCGGATCCGCGACCGGTTCAATGCCCTCGTCGCCACCGACCGTTTCCAGCGATGGAGCGCGCGATTCCCGCTCACCAGACCGATCACGTTGCGACGGTCCCGGGCACTCTTCGATGTCGTGTCCGGATTTGTGTATACCCAGACGCTGCTGGCCTGCGTCGAACTCGACCTCTTTGCCTATCTGGCGGGCGGCGCCCGTACGATCGACGAGATCGCCGAGCACACCAATCTGTCGCGGGCCAGCACGGAGCGGTTGCTCAACGCCGCCGTCTCGCTCCGCCTCATCATGAAGCGGCGCCACGGGCGCTTTGCCCTCGGCGCGCTCGGTGCCCCGCTGGTCGGGAACACCGGAGTGCTGGCGCTCATCCGGCACCACCGGATGGCCTATCACGATCTGAGCGATCCCGTGGCTCTCCTGCGACAGGGCGCAGATTTCCGTACCGAGCTGTCGCGCTACTGGTCGTACGCCGATGCCCCGCGCCCCCAGCAGATCGACGATGCGCGCGTGGCCGCGTACTCAGAGATCATGGCCGACACGCTCCCGCCCGTCGCCCACGACGTCCTCGATGCGTACGACCTCTCCGCGCATAAGTGCCTGCTCGACGTCGGCGGCGGTGAGGGCGTGTTCCTCTCGCTCGTGGGTGCGCGACATCCCGGCTTGCAGCTTCGCCTGTTCGATTTGCCCGCCGTCGCCGCGCGGGCCAAAGCACGGCTCAGCCAAGCCGGCTTTGCCGACCGCGTGGATTGCCACGGCGGCAACTTCCACGCCGATTCCCTGCCCACCGGCGCCGACGTGATCTCGCTGGTGCGCGTGCTCCTCGACCACGATGACGAGTCGGTGCTGCGCCTCCTCAAGCGGGTGCGGGCCGCCCTGCCAAGCGGCGGCGTGCTGCTCATCGCCGAGGCGATGGCCGGCGTCCGCGGTGCGGAAACGGTGGGCGACGCCTACTTCTCGTTCTATTTGATGGCGATGGGGAAAGGCCGGGCCCGACGAGCGTCCGAGCTCCACCAGATGCTGCAGGCGGCTGGATTCAAGCGCAGTCGGGAGCTCTCAACCCGCTTCCCGATCCAGACCGGACTGATCGTTGCCGAAGCCTGACCGAGAATCCCGAGTAAAATCATATAGAATATTGACAGTCTAAGGTGTCAACGACACGTTACACCTTGTGAAGAGCCTCGCTGTTGTATTCGAACAACCTGAGCAGCTTTCCGTCCGGTCGCTGGAGCTTGTACCCGCCACGGACGCGGACGTGATCGTCGAGATGCGCTGGTCCGGCATCAGTACGGGCACCGAAAAGCTGCTGTTTACCGGCCGAATGCCCCCCTTCCCGGGGTTGGGCTACCCCCTCGTCCCAGGTTACGAGGGAGTCGGCACCATCATCCAAGCGGGTCCGGATTCCGGACGCGACGTTGGACAGCTGGTCTACGTGTCTGGCTCGCGCGGATTTACCGACGCCCGCGGACTGTTCGGCGGTTCAGCCTCGCTCGTCGTGGTCCCGGGCGCGAAAACCATCGTGCTGCGTCCCGAATTGGGCGAACGTGGCACCCTGTTCGCGCTGGCCGCGACCGCCCATCACGCCCTCGGCGACGACCCGGTGGCCCACCCCGAGCAGATGCCGCAGCTCATCGTGGGGCACGGTGCACTCGGTCGTCTCATCGCGCGCCTCGTCGTGTTGTATGGGGCACCGGCCCCAACAGTCTGGGAAACGAATCCCATCCGCATGGACGGCGCCCGTGGCTACACCGTGGTGCATCCCGACGAAGACCCACGTAATAACTACCGCACGATTTGCGATGTGAGCGGGGCCGACGGCTTGCTCGACACGCTGATTGCACGGCTGGCGCCGGGTGGTGAGATCTGTCTTGCCGGCTTCTATACCGTACCCGTACAGTTCACTTTTCCGCCCGCGTTTCTCCGCGAAGCACGCTTTCGCATCGCGGCGCAATGGAAGGAGCAGGACCTGCGCGCCATCGCCGACTTCGCGAATGGCGGCTCGCTCGATCTGGATGGACTCATCACGCACCGCGAGCCCGCGGAGCGTGCCGCCGACGCCTATGCTACGGCGTTCGGTGATCCCCGTTGCGTCAAGATGATCCTCAACTGGAGAACGGTTGCATGAGTGAAAACGGTACCAGCTCCGCCAACGGCGCCCTGCATGACTTGCACTCCGGTGTGCGCGCGGAAGCCGCCGCTGCCCCCGACGCGGTCCACACGGGACCGGTGACGAAAGAAACGCAGATCATCGCGATCTACGGCAAGGGCGGCATTGGCAAGAGCTTCTCGCTCGCCAATCTCTCGTACATGATGGCACAGCAGGGCAAGAAGGTGCTGCTGATCGGCTGCGACCCGAAGAGCGATACGACCTCGCTGCTCTTCGGCGGACGCGCCTGCCCCACGATCATCGAAGTGTCCTCGCGCCTCAAGCTTGCTGGCCAGCAGGTGTCCATCAGCGACGTCTGCTTCAAGCGTGATGGCGTGTTTGCGATGGAGCTCGGCGGTCCCGAAGTGGGCCGCGGCTGCGGCGGTCGCGGCATCATTCACGGCTTCGAAATTCTCGAGAAGCTTGGCTTCCATGAGTGGGGCTTCGACTTCGTGCTGCTCGACTTCCTCGGCGACGTGGTGTGTGGTGGCTTCGGCTTGCCGATCGCGCGCGACATGTGTCAGAAGGTGATCGTTGTGGGCTCGAACGACCTGCAGTCGCTGTACGTGGCCAACAATGTCTGCTCGGCGGTGGAGTACTTCCGCAAGCTCGGCGGCAACGTGGGCGTGGCCGGCATTCTGATCAATAAGGACGACGGCACCGGTGAAGCGGCCGCGTTTGCGGAGAAAGTCGGCATCCCGATTCTCGCGAAGGTGCCCGCGAACGACGACATCCGCAAAAAGAGTGCGAACTACGAGATCATCGGCTATCCCGGGGGCGAGTGGGGCCCGTTGTTCGGCGAGCTCGCGCAGGCCGTGGCCGACGCGCCACCGGTGCGTCCGAAGCCGCTTACGCAGGACGAACTGCTTGGCCTGTTCGCGGCCAGCCAGGTGGGCGGCAACGTGGTGCTCGAACCGGCCACGATGTTCGACCTCGTGGGTCGTGAAGATGTCACGAAGCCGTCGCTCGAAGTCGTGTACGACACCGTTTGATCACGAGACCGTCATGAGCAATCACTCCAGCGGCGAAGTCGTCTACGACAGCGCGGGCAGCACGCCCACGGCGAACGACGCCGACCAGCCGACATCGCGCGCGTTGCCCGTGCTCGACAGCAGCGCCATCAACACGGCCGCGACCGCAGCCGACGGACTTGGCTGTCACGCTGGTGCCGATGAAATGTTGGCGGCCGCGAAGGCGGCGGGAAAGAGCGAGACACTCGACCGCTACGCCGCCGATTATCCGAAGGGGCCACACGATCAGCCGCAGAGCATGTGCCCCGCGTTTGGTTCGCTGCGCGTCGGCCTGCGCATGCGTCGCACGGCCACGATTCTCTCGGGATCGGCGTGCTGCGTGTACGGACTGACGTTCACCTCGCACTTCTACGGCGCGCGACGCACCGTGGGGTACGTGCCGTTCAACTCCGAAAGCCTCGTCACGGGTCAGCTGTTCGAAGACATCCGCGATGCGGTGTTCAAGATGGCCGATCCGGCACTGTACGATGCTATCGTGATCACGAATCTCTGCGTGCCGACCGCATCAGGTGTTCCGCTGCAGTTGCTGCCCAAGGAGATCAACGGGGTGCGCATCATCGGTATCGACGTGCCGGGCTTTGGCGTACCCACGCACGCCGAGGCCAAGGACGTGTTGGCCGGTGCGATGCTGCGTTACGCGCGCACCGAAGCCGAGCTCGGACCGGTCGCTGCGCCGCGCGGTGGCGTGAGCGGCAAGCCAACCGTCACGTTGGTCGGCGAGATGTTCCCGGCCGATCCCATGGGCATCGGCATGATGCTCGAGCCAATGGGACTCGCTGCCGGCCCTGTGGTGCCGACGCGCGAATGGCGCGAACTGTACGCGGCACTCGATTGCGTCGGCGTGGCGGCCATTCATCCGTTCTACACCGCGTCGTATCGCGAATTCACGGCCGCTGGCCGGCCCATCGTGGGTTCCGCTCCCGTGGGCTACGACGGCACCGAAGGATGGCTCGAAGCGATCGGTCAGATGGCCGGCGTGTCGCGCGATCACATCGACGCCTCCAAGAACAAGTTCCTCCCGGCCATCAAGGGCGCCCTCGCCAAGATGCCGATTAAAGGACGCATCACGATGTCGGGCTACGAAGGATCGGAGCTGCTCGTGGCGCGCCTGCTCGTGGAGAGTGGCGCCGATGTGCGGTATGTCGGCACCGCCTGCCCGCGCACCCCGCATAGCGATGCAGACCGTGAGTGGCTCACCGCCCGCGGCATTCACGTGCAGTTTCGCGCGTCGCTCGAACAGGACCTGGCGGCCATGCACGAGTTCAAGCCCGACCTCGCCATCGGCACCACGCCGGTCGTGCAGAAAGCGAAGGAGCTTTCGATCCCGTCGCTGTACTTCACGAATCTGATTTCAGCGCGTCCACTCATGGGCCCCGCCGGTGCCGGCTCGCTGGCCACGGTGATCAATGCGGCGCTGGGCAACAAGTCCCGCTTCAACGAGATGAGCGCCTTCTTCGACGGCGTCGGGACGGGCTTCGCGACCGGTGTGTGGGAAGACGTGCCGCAGGATCACCCAGAGTTCCGCGATCACTACAAGCGCCATCTCGCCAAGATGGCGAAGGCGCGTAAGGCGCAGGAGATGGTCTGATGCTGGTGCTCGATCATGATCGCGCCGGCGGCTACTGGGGCGCGGTGTACGTGTTTACCGCAATCAAGGGATTGCAGGTGGTGATCGACGGACCGGTCGGCTGCGAAAATCTGCCGGTCACGTCGGTGCTGCATTACACCGACGCGCTCCCGCCGCACGAGCTGCCCATTGTCGTCACCGGACTCGGCGAAGACGAACTCGGACGCAACGGCACCGAAGGCGCGATGCGCCGCGCGCACAAGACGCTTGACCCTGAACTGCCGGCGGTTGTTGTCACGGGCTCGATCGCCGAGATGATCGGCGGCGGCGTGACACCGGAAGGCACGAACATTCAGCGCTTTCTGCCGCGCACCATCGACGAAGATCAATGGCAGGCGGCCGAACGTGCGCTGTACTGGCTCTGGACCGAGTACGGTCTCAAGAAAGGCATCGCGCCGAAGCGACGCGAAAAGAAGGAAGGCGATAAGCCGCGCGTGAACATCGTGGGCACGATTTACGGATACTTCAATTCGCCGAGTGATCTGGCGGAAATCCGTCGGCTGGTGGAAGGGATCGGCGCCGAAGTGAACATGGTCTTCCCGATGGGCAGTCACTTGGAAGAAGTGCCGCGTCTGGTCGATGCCGATGTGAACGTGTGCCTGTATCGCGAGTTCGGGCGCATGCTGTGCGAAGCGCTGGACCGTCCGTATCTGCAGGCCCCGATCGGCTTGCACAGCACGACCAAGTTTTTGCGCACCCTGGGCGAGATGCTGGGGCTCGACCCCGAGCCGTTCATCGAGAAGGAGAAGCACACGACGATCAAGCCGTTGTGGGATCTCTGGCGCAGCGTCACGCAGGACTTCTTCGGTACCGCCAGCTTCGCGATCGTGGCGAACGAAACGTACGCCCGCGGCGTGCGCCATTTCCTGGAGACGGAGATGGGGTTGCCCTGCACGTTCGCGTTCTCTCGCCGTCCGGGGGTGAAGCCCGACAACCAGGCCGTCCGCGAGGCGCTCCGCACGACGCCTCCGCTCATCATGTTCGGCAGCTACAACGAGCGGATGTACATGGCGGAGCTGGGCTCGCGAGCGATGTATGTCCCTGCATCGTTTCCGGGTGCGATCATCCGTCGCCATCTGGGTTCGCCGTTCATGGGCTACTCAGGCGCGACGTATCTGATTCAGGAAGTGTGCAACCAGCTGTTCGATGCGCTCTTTCATATCCTGCCCTTGGGCACGGAGATGGACAAGATCGACGCCACCCCCGCGCGCATGCACAAGGAGCTGCCGTGGGACGATGACGCGAAGAGCGCGTTCGATGAGATCGTCGAGACGTATCCGATTCTGATCCGCATCAGCGCCGCCAAGCGCCTGCGCGACGTGTAGGAGAAGGACGCCCGCGACCTCGGCGACACGATCGTCACGCGGGATCACGTCCTCGCCTCACGCCGCAGCCTCGTCGGCGTCGGGTAAGCCAGCACACGCCACACGGCGGAAATCAGCAAGCGGGAAGCGCAAAGGAGTGTGCGCTTCCCGCTTTTGCCGTTGAGCGCTTTTGCCGTTGAGCGCTTTTGACTCCTAGCGCTTTTGACTCCTAGCGCCCCTAATTCCTAGCGCCGTTCATCAGTTCCTCCCCTCCGATCCATCTCGCCGCCCGTTCCGGATCCTCCTCCATCAACAAGTGCCCCGCGTCCTCTACCCGGTACGTCGCCCCTCGCACGCTCGCCACCGCGCGCCGCAGCGGAGACTCCGGCACCCACCGGTCGCGGCGCCCCGCGATGACCTCGAGCGGCGTCTCCAACGTGGCGAGATCGCGCATGAGCGTGGGCAGGTCCCATCGCGCCATCATCGCCAGTGCGGCGTGCACATGCGTGGGCAGGCGACAGAGCAGCTCGTAGCGCGCGAGCTGTTCGGCGGTCAGCACGCTCCCCGTGCTGTCGAGCATCGCGCGGATAATCCGGGTGCCTGCGGCGAGCTTGGCGGCGCTGAGCGCCACCGCATCGCTTTCGACCAACGATCCGATGATTGGTGCGATCAAACTCACATACCACGCTGGCGGGGCGACCAGGGCCGCACACAGGCCCACGATCCGCGTGGGCGCGATGCCGCGCTGCAGAGCCATGCGCAGCAGGATCGGTACGCCGGCAGAGTGCCCGGCCGCGATGTACGGGTCAAGGCGCAGCGCGTCGAGCAGCTGCTGGACGGCGCGCGCCATGCCGTCGACGGTGTACACATTTCGCGCGCGTTCGACGTCTGGCGGCACGACGGTGAAGCCGTGGCCTGGCAAATCAGTCGAAATGACCGTAAACGATCTGGCGAGTACCGTGGTGCAGCCAGCCCAGGAGTGCGTGCTGCCTCCCGTACCGTGAACGAGGAGCGCCACTGGTCCATTTCCCTGCTGCTGATAGTGCCAGCGGATGCCATCCAGTTCGAGAAAGCGGGAATGTTCGCGGTCGGGCCAGTCTGGTGGCGGCGCGGGAAGGGTCAACACGGTGATTTTGGGGGACGAATCGAAGCGAGGTCAGCCAGCAATAGGAAAATTCTCGCAAAACCGTAAATTCTTCTTGACGCTTTGAAGTGTAAGGTCCAGTTTACACCCGTCAACAGAAGCTGTTCGCCGACGCTGTCACAGATCGGCACCCCCGCCGCGCGGGTTGAGCGCGGCAACTCGCATTCTCTGGAGGCATGATGTCCGAAAAGGGCGGAATGACCGAGGAAGAGGCCCGTCGCTTCCATGGTTACATGGTAGTGGGCACGCTCGGATACGTCGTTGTTGCCGCGGTCGCGCATATGTTGGCGTGGCAGTGGCGCCCGTGGTTCTAACCCTCTGATCTCGAGCTGAAAAAACATGCACAGGATCTGGATGGGCACGGACCCGCATATCATCATGAGCGCACTTGGATCGTTTCTGGTCGGTTGCGTTCTTGTGTTGCATATGTGGGCATTCAGTCAGTTCAACTGGCCCGCGTCGCTCAAGGCCAAGTACGCGTCGCCTCCTGCCGCTACCCGCTAAGGAGCACACATGCACCGCATTTGGTTGATGTTTGATCCGCGCCGCGTGATGGTCGCCATGGTTGGCGGTCTGGCCGTGCTCGCGCTGGTCATTCACTTCATCTTGCTCAGCTCGCAGCGCTATTCGTGGATCGAGAATGGCACGCTGTCAGCTGCTCAGGCGCCCGTCGGGGCATCGGCGCCAGCCGCCGCGGCAGAAATGTCGCCGCTTCCGCCAGGCCGATAATTCGTCGCGCGTCGTAGCCGGGATGGCGCATCGCACGTGTCAGTGCGACGCCATCCCCGGCCGACGCCAGTCGCGGTACACTCCCCCCGCTCGTCCTTCTCTGCACGTCTGGAGATATCGCCAATGGCGATGCTGAGCTTTGAAAAGAAATACCGCGTCCGCGGTGGTACGCTGATCGGCGGAGATCTGTTCGATTTCTGGTTCGGTCCGTTCTACGTGGGCTTCTTCGGGGTCACGTCGATCTTCTTCGTCACACTCGGCACGCTGCTTTGCGTGTGGGGCGCGGCCATGGGACCGACCTGGAACCTCTGGCAGATCAGTATTGCCCCACCCGATCTCAAGTACGGTTTGGGGCTTGCCCCGCTCCGTGAAGGCGGGCTGTGGCAGATCATCACTTTATGTGCGCTCGGCGCCTTTGGTAGTTGGGCGCTGCGTCAAGCCGAGATCAGTCGAAAGCTCGGCATGGGCATGCACATCCCCTGGGCGTATGGCGGTGCCGTCCTCGCCTACGCCACGCTGGTCGTCATCCGCCCGATGTTGCTGGGCGCGTGGGGACACGGCTTCCCGTACGGGATCTTCTCGCACTTGGATTGGGTGTCGAACGTGGGGTATCAGTACCTCCACTTCCACTACAACCCGGCGCACATGATCGCCGTGACCTTCTTCTTCACCAACTGCCTCGCCTTGGCGATGCACGGATCGCTGATCCTGTCGGTGACGAATCCGAAGAAGGGCACACCCGTCGGTACCAGCGAAACTGAAAACGTTTTCTTCCGCGACCTGCTCGGCTACTCGATCGGCGCGATCGGCATCCACCGTCTTGGCCTGTTCCTCGCGGTCGGGGCAGCGGTTTGGAGTGCGATCTGCATCGTGATTTCCGGCCCCTTCTGGACACAGGGCTGGCCTGAGTGGTGGAGCTGGTGGCTCAATCTTCCGATCTGGCGCTGAGGCGAGAGCACATGCTCGAATACCAGAACCTCTTCACGCGCGTCCAGGTCCGGACAGTTCCTGAAGCCGGCATTGAGATCGACGAATCGACTGGGACGCGCTACGGCACCGGGACATTCTCGTATCTCGCCGGTAAGTTCGGCGACGCGCAAATTGGCCCGATTTATCTCGGATGGGCAGGCGTCCTGTCGCTCATCTTCGGCTTCATGGCCTTTGAGATCATCGGGCTCAACATGTGGGCCTCGGTGGGCTGGGATCCGGTGGAATTCATCCGCCAACTCCCGTGGTTGGCGCTCGAACCGCCTCCGCCGCAGTTTGGCCTCCGTGTCCCGCCGCTCGCACAGGGTGGCTGGTACCTCATGGCCGGTTTCTTCCTGACGCTCAGCATCCTGCTCTGGTGGGTTCGCGTGTATCGTCGGGCTCGCGCCCTCAACATGGGTACGCACCTCCCGTGGGCCTTCGCCAGCGCGATCTTCCTGTACTCCACGTTCTTCTTCCAGCCGCTGCTGATCGGTAGCTGGAGCGAGATGGTTCCCTTCGGAATCTTTCCGCACCTGGATTGGACGTCGGCGTTCTCGATTCGCTACGGCAACCTGTACTACAACCCGTTCCACGCCCTCTCCATTGCCTTCCTGTACGGCTCCGCCGTGCTGTTCGCGATGCACGGCGCCACCATTTTGGCGGTGGCCCGGTTGGGCGGTGAGCGCGAGATCGAACAGATCACCGATCGTGGCACGGCCGCCGAGCGCTCCATGTTGTTCTGGCGCTGGACGATGGGATTCAATGCCACGATGGAGTCGATCCACCGCTGGTCGTGGTGGTTTGCCGTACTGACGACCTTTACGGGCGGCATCGGCATCCTGCTCACGGGAACCGTCGTGGACAACTGGTACCTCTGGGGCGTGAAGCACGGCCTGGTGGCACCGTACCCGGCGAACAACGTGCTCACGGACGAACAACAGCAGCTGTTGCGTGGACGCTATCAGGGGACGGCGCCGGACTCGTTCCCGTCGTACGTCGCCCCGCAGCCCGCGATGATGCTCGACTCGACCGCCCTGATGGCCCCGGCGGACTCGATGACGGCGGACTCGGTGGCCGCGCCGGTCGCCGCGACGCCGCCTGCTCCGCCCGCTGGAGGGAAGACGCCATGAGCATCCTACGACGTTCCCTCGGCCTCGTGGCCCCGCTCGCGCTGCTGTCCCTGAGCGCGTGCGGTGACACCAAGACGGATTCGGTGCAGGTTGGGTATCGCGGCACGGGTATGGAGCAGAATTACGACCATGGCGATCTGAAAGCGAAGTTCGCCCAGGTCAAGATTCCGACGCCGCTTCCCCCGGCGGGCGAGTCGCCGCCGGGCCCGCTCCCGTGGCAAAATGTGCAGGTGCTGAACGACATCTCGGTCGGTGAGTTCAACCGCACGATGGTGGCGATGAGCACGTGGGTCGCCGGCACCGGCAACTGTGCGTACTGCCATAACATCGCGAACCTCGCGTCGGACACGCTGCCCACCGGCAAGCCGATCTACACGAAGCTCGTGGCGCGACGCATGCTGCAGATGACCCGCCAGATCAACGGCCAGTATCCGCTGCACGTGAAGAACACCGGCGTGACCTGCTACACCTGTCACTTGGGCAAGCCGCTGCCCAACGGCCTGTGGTTCTACTCGAGTCAGACGGATTATCTGCGGCACTATCTCGACCGCGACGGAGCACGCGTCGTGTCGCAGTCGATGGCGCCGTCGAACGTGAATCGCAGTTCGGTGAAGCAGACGGAATGGACGTACGCGCTCATGATTTCGCAGTCCCGCTCACTGGGTGTGAACTGCACGTACTGCCACAACAGCCGTCAGTTCGCCAGCTGGAAGGAAGCCCCGCCGGCTCGTGTCACGGCCTACCATGGCATTCTCATGCTGCGTGACGTGAACCAGAACTACCTGGCGCCGCTGCAGCCGGTGTATCCGTCGGTGCGCCTCGGGATGCAGGGCGATGCTCCGAAAGCCCAGTGCGTGACGTGCCACAACGGCAACTACAAGCCGCTGTACGGTGCGCAGATGGTGAAGGACTACCCTGCCCTCTGGGGTCGTGCGGATTGGAACGGCGTACCCTTCCAGGGACTCACGCCGAAGGCGGACACCACGTCTGCGGCAGCGCCCGTCGCCGCTCCGATTCCGGCGGTGAAGCGCAGCAGTGCGCTGACCGTGCCGACGCCTGCGGTTGTCGGCGGAGCAGCGGGTAGCCCGAACGCACCAAAGTAGGGCGCAGCGCTCGACACCTCCGCGCACCGGGCTCCTGGCCCACCGCGCGACCAACCCCGTAGTGCCGATTCGGTACTACGGGGTTTCGCGTCCGGTGCAACCGCGATCGGACCCAGACCGCAGGTCATCGGCGTAGACTTCCGACGGGGTTTCTCGAAACCTGTATCGCGTCGTCCGCGTTCATACCCCGACTGCCGGTGCATCGGCGGCCCTCCTTTTCCGCCTTCCGAGCGAGCATTGCTGTGTCCACTCGTCGCCTTCCCGTCTACATCCTCGCCGACGTTTCCGGCTCGATGCAGGGTACCCCTATCGAGTCCGTGAAGTCCGGGATCCGGCAGCTCCATCGGGACCTGCTCGGTGACCCGCAGGCGATCGAGAGCGCCTATCTGTCGGTCTTGACCTTCTCGAGCTCCGCACAGCAGGTCGTGCCCCTCACAGAAGTCGCGATGTTCAACCCGCCGGAGCTACAGGCCAGCGGCACGACCAACTTTGGCGACGGACTACGCCTGCTGCTCGAGGTGTTCGAACGCGAGCTGGTGCGCACCACCGCCGACCAAAAGGGTGACTGGCGTCCGCTGGTGTTCATTCTCTCCGACGGCGCTCCCACTGACGCGGACTGGCCCGTGTACGCGCAGCAGCTGCGGGAACGTCGCCCCGCCAACATCATCGCGGTGGCGTGCGGCGATCAGGCCGATGTCGAGGCCCTCAAGCAGGTCACCGAGATCGTGATCCAGATGCAGGACATGTCCCCCGACGCCTTCAAGGCGTTCTTCCGCTTCGTGTCCGCTTCGGTAAAGCAGACGAGCGCGAAGGTGGGTGCCATGGGTGACGGCGGCGGCATCACGCTGCCTCCCCCGCCGCCCGGCATCACGATCGTCCCGTAAACGCGTGTCCGCCGAAACACCCGACACCGCGCCCCCATCGCTTGGCGCACCGGCGACGCCCGAAGCCGAGACGGCCGTAGCGCCCATGGCGGCGGAGCCACTGCGCGCGATGTGGACGGTGGCGCCGCCGAGCACGCCCTGGTGCCCCGAGGAATGGAGTACACATCTCGATGCCGTCGCCCCGGGACTCGTGCGCCCCGATCAGCACGGACCGTTGGCCGAAGCGACCGGGATGCGCGCGTCCCGCGACGGGTGGTCGCTCTTGGTCGCCTCGCGGCGTGGACGCCTGCATGCGCATCGTGGCGATCATCGCGAAGATGCCGGACAGGTCCTGCTGTTCGATCACGGGTGGTGCGCGGCGGTTGCCGACGGCGCCGGCTCGGCCTCGTATAGTCGCCTTGGTGCCGCGATCGCCACGCACGTGGCGACGCACACGGTGCGCGACGCGTTGCTGCACGGATCGGCGAACATCGCCGAGCCGGCGCTCTTGGGTCGGGCGCTGGAGTCGGGTGCCACGGCGGCTAATCACGCGCTGCGGGAGTTCGCCGCTCGCTGCGGACTCGCGTTGCGTGATCTGCGCACCACGTTGCTGCTCGCGGCGCTGCACGGCGGGCGCGTGGGCTTACTGCAGGTCGGCGATGGCGCGTCGGCATATCTCAGCGTCGATGGGACGGTCTCGCAGCCGCTGAGCGGACCGATCACCGAGTTCTCCGGCGAGGTGGCACACTTTCTCCCCGACGATGGCGCGATCGAACAGCTCGTGCAGTCATTGGTCGTGCGCGACGCGTCACCCTGCGCCGCACTGATTCTCGCCACCGACGGGGTGGAAGATCCGTGGTATCCGTTTCTGCGCCATGCTGGTCCGTTGTACACGCAGCTGTTACATGGCGTGACTGACTCGGTCAGCGGCGCCGGCGTGACGTCGTCGCATCGTGCTCCGGTGTTGAACGCGCCGGATTCCGTGCACGCGCTGATCGAGTGGCTCGCCTTCGAGAAGCGTGGCGAGAACGATGACCGGACGCTCTGTGTGATCCGTCAGGACGCCGTCTCGTGGCCCGCATGACGCGAATGGCCATGACGCGAATGGCCATGACGCGGGACGTGTAGCATGGCGAGCGTGAGCTGCCGGCTGACCGACGGGCGCGTGTTACAACTTGAAGACGAACCAGTTGGCACCGGGGCCGAGAAACGCGTATTCCTCACGCGCGACCGGCAATACGCGGTGGGCTTCTACTACGGGTCGCTGAGCGATCGTCGTGAGCGGGTGGACCGTCTCACCCGCATTCTCACCAACTACAATCCCACACTCGCCGCGAACGGCGCGTATTGGACGCCGTACTACTCGTGGCCCGTGGGCATGGTGGACGGCGAACACGCGGTCCCCGTCGACTTCGTGCGTAAGCAGCAGCTGGTGTGGCCACCACTCGGTGTGGTGACACCCACCTATCGCCCCAACTTCTACTTCGCCGACCGCTTCGGCACGAAGCAGGAGAAGGAGGTGCGCTGGTTCACCGGCGGCAAGGCGTCGAAGTTCGTACCGCAGGCCGAAACCGGGTCACTGCTCACGCGGTTGCAGATTGCCGTGCGTTTGGCGCGGGCGGTGCGTCGCCTGCACATGGCCGGGCTCGCGCACGCCGATCTTTCGAACAAGAACGTCTTGGTCGATCCCAAGGGCGGCGACGCGTGCATCATCGACATCGATTCACTCGTGGTACCCGGTGTGGCGCCGCCATCGGTGCTCGGTACGCCGGGCTACATCGCGCCTGAAGTGTTGGCCAGCAAGGCGCAGCCCTCGATCGCCACCGACAAGCATGCGCTGGCGGTGTTGTTGTACGAGCTGTTGCTGGAGCGGCATCCGCTGCAGGGCAAAAAGGTGAACAGCTCGCGCTCCGCGGAAGAAGACGAAACGCTCTCCATGGGGGCGCACGCGTTGTTCGTGGAGCACCCCACCGATCGCCGCAATCCTTCGGTGAAGCACATCGAGGTGCCGTTTGCGCGACTGGGCCCGGCGCTGGCCAGCTGCTTCACGCGCACGTTCGTGGACGGCTTGCACGCGCCATCCAAACGGGCCGATGCGGCCGAGTGGGAATCCGCGTTGTATCGCACGATGCAGCGCATGCATCCCCTGCCGTCAGGGAAATGGACGATCGTGGGCGCAGGGCAACCGAACACGTCGTTGCGAGGCGATGAACGGCTGGCGGGCGCACCGCTCATGGCGCAGCTGTGGCGTGAAACCGAGCGCGGTATGATCGACGAGAAGGATCAGCTCGTGCTCTGGCATCATCTCATGCTACACGACTGGCATCTGTGCCTCGGCGTGTTGCCCAATGAGCGTGCCGATCGCACGCCGCGCGGCTACGTGGCGCAACATGGCGGCAAGTGGTGGCTGGTCAACACCAGTGATACCCCGTGGTATGTTGAAAGCGGTGCGGCCGTCGGCCGCAACGCGTCGGTGGAGTGCGTGAGCGGGCTGTCATTGCGCATTGGCGAAGAGCTGCCAGCGCGCGTGCTGCGATTCGATCACGTGGGCTGAGTCCGACGACGGCATCGACCACGCGCTCGCGTTTCATGACACCTCCTGCCCCACCGTCGACATCGCCATCGGTGCACGAGTCCGACGCGTTCCATCGCGTGGGGCGTGCGCTGATCGCCAGCTGGTCGCAGTGGTCAGCGGAACCGGACGCCGGTGACCGCGCCGCGATATCGGCGCGGCAGCGCAATCGGCTGCTCGACGAAACCGGCAGCGATTATCGTCCGCTGGTCGATCTGCTGATCGATCTCGGCCACGCCACGCGGCCTGCGCTGCAGCGTCTTGGGCACGCGCCGCTCTCGGCGTCGGCATGGGACACCGCGCGCGCGCCGATCGTGCATCAGATCGTGTCCACCCGCTACCTGCAGCCCGATGTGGCCCGATGGGCCGTCGATGTGTGGGGGCGAGCGCTGGGCGTGTCACCGGTGCCGATCACGCGCGATCTGGTCGCAGCGCCGCAGCTGCGCACCACCGAGATGATGCCGTACGCCGCGCCCACGGCTGGTGCGGTGGCGGCCCGGGCCAACGCGACGTTAGCACGTGCCACCGCACGATTCGGTACTCGGCCGCCATTGACCGGTGGGTTGCCCAGTGCACCGAAGCCGGCGCGACCCACTGCGCCGTCATGGGCCGGCGGCCCGGCCTCGTTCGGTGTGGGCGCCAAGGTCAAGCCGGGAGCGCGTGCAGCGCTGGCCAACAGTGACATCGTCGG
The DNA here is from genome assembly GCA_038316215.1 of Gemmatimonadales bacterium. Taxonomy (GTDB): domain Bacteria; phylum Gemmatimonadota; class Gemmatimonadetes; order Gemmatimonadales; family Gemmatimonadaceae; genus Gemmatimonas. The sequence continues at coordinate 25,887 of JBBQAK010000003.1, forward strand.
CGCTGCCGGCGCCGGGAACGAAGATGCAGTCGGCTCCGGCCTCCAGGTAGGTGCGCCCGGCTGCGATTGCGCGATCCAGGTTCTTCTCACCGAGCAGGTACTCATCTGTCCGGGCATTGATCACGAAGTGGATGCCGACGGCGTTTCCGGCCGCCCGCGCGGCGGCGACCGCCTGCGCGTGCTCGTCAGGGGGACGCAGATGGTCCTCGAGGTTGCCACCGACTGCGCCGACGGCGATGGCTGAGGCGACGGTTGCCCCGGCGTCTCCGTACCCGGCTTCAAGGTCTGCGGT